>CAZXOR010000115.1:0-4150 GCA_964642395.1 uncultured Methanomassiliicoccales archaeon
CGCCCTTCAGGCAGTAGAAACCGCTGCCGGCCACCTTGACCCCCCTGTCGAAGTCAATAATGTCTAGGTCTTCAGCAATCTCCCAGTGCTCTCTGGGCTTGAAATCAAATCTCCTCTTCTCGCCCCTCTCGTAGACGACCACGTTGTCACGTTCGTCCCTGCCGATGGGCACAGACTTGTGGGGGATGTTGGGGATATTCAGGACGCAGTCCTGGCGGACGTCTTCCAACTCGGCCATGCGTTCGTCGTTGGCCTTGATCCTGTCGGAGACTTCCCTCATCTCCCTGATACGGACATCCTTATCCTCGCCCTTGGGCATCTTAGAGATCTGCAAGGAGATCTCGTTCCTGGTCTGCCTGAGGCGGTTGTTCTTGTCCGTGAGGGACCTCCACTCGGAATCAGCCACCAAGAACCTGTCGAGGATTGCGTCGTCCTTGTTCCTGTTTTTAAGCATAGTCCTGATTATGTCAGGGTTGGATCTGATTACGTTAACGTCAAGCATCAAAAACACCTCGGAATTTCTTCTGGCTGAGTGATGTCCATGTGCGCTTGTCCGTTAGTACAATGACGCTCCCACGAACGTCAATGGCTACCGCCCCGATAGCCTCCTATATTGCCCCGACGACACCCTTGGCGTCGTCGTCTGAGTTGGAGAGGATCTTCACCTTGATGAGACGGTTCTTCTTCAGCTGGTTGGAGATCTCGTCGAAGACCCCCTTGTCCAGCCCGTCCTTGCCCACGTGGACGGTCGGGCCGATGTCGTTAGCCCTCCTCATGAGCTCTTTCCTGGCATCCTTCTCAGTCATGTTATTGCTCCTTCAAGTACGGTCTGCGGCGGATCGCTCCGCACATGTCGCAAGTGACGCACACCATGTGGTTGCCTAGGCGTATCCTGCAGTTAATGCCCGGCATGAGTGGTACCCCGCATCCGCGGCAGACTTGCACGTCGCGGAGCAGCGCAACCTGCGTCTTGGCGGCTATGCGCTCCGCGATCTGGACATACCTCTTGGCACGGTCGGGGTTCCCCTGGCGGACCGCCTCCTCGGCAAGTTCTAGCAGCCGGCTTATGCGTTCTCCTCCGATCTCGTTAAGGACCCTCTGGGGTACGCGCCTTCTACTCATGATGTGCTCCGGTCGTGCCCATTACGGCAGTTGTATTAAAACGTACGCGCGTAGACTCAACCCAAGCCTAAATGGGCATATTCGGTTGAGGAGGGCCCTCACGCGCGGGCCGTCGGCGTTTGGGTTGTCGTGGCAGGACTCTCAGAGCAGCCTGACGAACATCCTGTAGAACTCCACTACGCGTGAATCTCAGTTGAACGCCGACACCTCAAGTCCCAGTTCCCACAGCAAAGACACCAGGTCCTCGTGCGGGCGTAGTAATCCGGGCGCTCTCCAAAGGGAAGACCAGTCCTATATCCCCCTCCTCGGATATAATTCTAAGAAAAACTGCCCCGGGGAAGGTATAGCAGTTTTTGATGCCCCTCAGCTCCACCAGATTCCCCTCCTCGTCTTGACAACCGTTTCTATGGCAATGACTGGATCGGCGACCGCGAAGTTCTCCACGCTGTACCTTGAGACCATGCCTTCGATGAACACCAGCAGGGTGTCGTAATCCCCGTTGGACAGGCCCTAGCAATCCCTGGCGTCAGGAGCCCTGACGACCACCTCAATCACCCCACCGTTGTACGCCCTCGTGACTGCATGGACAATCCCGGTGACCCAGACGGTGTCGATGTCCCTGAACTATGTCGTACCATCCCCGTAACTGTGGTACAAGGTGCATCCTTTCAGGAAGGAGTGTATGTCCAAGACGATACTTGCAATGCGTTTCCTGCCCAGATGTCCAGGAAAATGTCGCTCATCTAGATCCCACGTTCGGCGTCTCCTAGGTAGTCGAAGGTCTCGTCCAAGAACCTCCTAGCGTCATGTGCCAGCGCGGTGGTGCCGTACAGGGCGACATCGGTGCATGGCTCGTTCATGGTTGTCCCCTTAGAGGCACAGCTCCGCTCTGACTATATTACGGCGGATCTCGTCGAAGAGGCACTCGACGCCCGCTGTCACGGCACTGTAGACGGAAGGATCCGCCGCCCTGTCCGGGTCGTCAGAAGAGGCGACTCTGATGACGTAGGGCTCCACGGACATCCCATTGCGTTAGACCTTAAAACGGTGCTCGTTCGGTGAACACAGGGGCCATGGAGAGCAACAGTTCCCTTACTTCCTGCTCCTCGCCCTCGAACTCCGAGTCGGATTCGGCGTAGGTTTCCCAGAGGAATGTGAAGTACGCGTGGAAGGCAATGACGCACTTATCCCAACTAGACTTAGCCACGGATATCCCGAGATCCTTGCAGTCAAGGGTCCAGAGGCCCTTGGCGTTGTGTCCCGGGATCGCCTCAACGGGGTTCAGAAGGATGATGTCCCTCTCGGGGGTGATGACCCTGTGGAACCTGACGGACGGGAAAGAGTAGCATCTGACAACCGCCCTCATCTCCTTAAGAGTCCCGTCCGAGTCCGTGACCACGATTCCGGATGCGATGAGAGGTCCCGCTTCCGCAAAGAGCGTGATGTCCGTAGAGGATATGTTGCTCGCGAAGGTGATCGGCACGGTGTCGACGCCATTCGAGATGAGCCAGCGATTCTTGTGGACGGTGTCATGGGAGATGACGCCGATAATCGCGCCCTGGATGGACTCAGAGCCATCACCGGCGATCTTTCTGAGAGCGTCCATGCGGGTCAGCCTGAACCTCCTCATGTTGTCCCCGGAGCCGTAGTAGAGGTCGTAGCCGTCCAGGTGGTCGGCCAGTGTCAGCAGGTCGGCAGAGAGCTTCCTGCGAACCAGGGTCTCCCTGTGACTGCCCAATTCCCATCTGCCCTCGGTCATGTTGACCAACTCCAGCTCCTTGATGAGCTGGTTGAGAGCGTCGAGCATAAGCGTATCCTCACCCTCTGTAACTGTCTCAACGTTCCTGCCGGACGACACATCCATGGAAAGGCTGAACCTCCTGATGAGGTTCTCCGGGATGGTGTTTTGCAGCCTGAGCTCCTGCCTGACCATCATTGATCCGATGTCCAAAAGGATGTTCTGGACATCGACCATAGTTTGTCCGGCCACGGAGACCGGGACAGTGGCGCGCTCGTCATCGTTGGGGACCACTTTGAAGTTGAATAGCTGCATCTGGACGGTCATTGGTCCGAAACCTACTTATCATTTAGGGCAGATTTAGGGACGTGCACAAGCTGATATGACTTAGGGTTGAAAAGGCGAGTTTAGGAACTTAGACTAAGCCAGGCAAACCAGAATTGTTGTAGGAAGTCGGCGTTTGGCTGAGGATGCTCTGCATTACAAAACCAATCGCCTGTTTGATGATTGGAACAGCCACTACCTCAGTGAAGGAGATTTCAAGCTTGCAGTTGCAGAGATAGATCATGGCAATAAAGTAGTCGATATTTCTGAATCCCCTGGTCATCCTACGAGTGATCTGTATGTTCTTGACGGCTTTGACAAAGCGTTGTTGATGCTTTTGTCGTACCATACGAGAATCCCTTCCCGGCGTGAGTATATACTTTTAGACGCGGTTTTCATAACCTGGATGCCAAGCGCCTAAACGTCGTGGTACCAGAGGACCTCCAATGCCGACTTCTTGTTGTACTGCCTGTAGATGTCCGAGAACGCGTTCTTGAAACGATGATCCTCGATGGAACGCTCCAGCGTTTTTAATTATTCCCCGGAAAGCTTCGACACGTTCATCCTCGTCAGGTGCATGGCTTTGATGGTCTAGTTCTTCACGGCCTGGTGGGCTGTATCATCTATAACATCGACGATAAGCCTCACAGCATGGAACTCGTCATAGATGATCTGGCATTGGGGAAGTTACGGCGCACCCCGAAGGGGTACGCCTCTCCGAGGTTGCAGCTGACAAACCCGATGTTCTCCCTTTCCCATTGTGCTCCTGGCCGCACGGCGAGATGATTCACCGTCTCCGAACTCTTCATCTTGCAGATGAATATGATCCGTCTGTCTTGGTCGTATACCACGGTGACTTAGTTATGGCCCTTTTTGGACGAGGTCTCGTCGATGTATAGGAGCTCCATACCGGACAGATCCATCTTGTACAGGGCCTGGTTGACCCTTTACATGATGATGTCTCAA
>CAZXOR010000116.1:0-4108 GCA_964642395.1 uncultured Methanomassiliicoccales archaeon
TGGTCATATCCCTGGTGCTGTTCTATGTGAACGGCTTCAGCCTCTACTCGTCCACGTTACTGATGTCCATGCTGTGCGTGGCGGTGTATTTCTTCCAGGTCATGGACCTGTTCAAGGTGGCCTACTCGCCGGAGGCGAAATGATGGATTGGACCGAGAAGTACCGCCCCCAGACCCTCGACGCCGTCGTGGGGAACCCGACTGCGGTGAGCTCCCTCAGGGCCTGGGCCCGCAGCTGGGAACACGGCATCCCTGAGATAAGGGTAGCGGTGTTTAAGGGCCCGCCCGGGGTCGGAAAGACCACATCCGTGGAGGCCCTGGCCAGGGAGATGGGCTGGAGCATTGTGGAGATGAACGCCTCGGATCAGCGCACCGGTAAGGCCATAGAGGACGTAGCCCTGAGGGGCTCCAGATTCGAAACTTTCAAGGACGACGGCTCGTTCATCAAGTCCTCCGACGGCGGTAGGAAACTCATTGTCCTAGACGAGGCTGACAACTTCTATGGAAACGTTGACAGGGGTGCCATACCCGTGGTCAACGCACTGATCAAGGGCACGTCGCAGCCAGTGGTGTTGATAGTCAACGACTTCTACGAACTCAGCAGGAAGAGCAGCGCTGTCAATGACACCACACTGCAGATCACTTTCAAGAAGCCTCAAGCGGGCACCATCGCAAAGGCTCTTTACCGGATAGCCGACGCTGAGGGTGTGGAGGTGGAACCGGCAGCGATGGACGTTATCGCTGCCAACGCAGACGGGGATATGCGCATAGCGATCAGGAACCTCGAGTCCCTGGCGCTGGGCCAGAACACGGTCACGTTGGAGATGGCGGAGAGCCTGTCCCCCAGGGACAACCGCGCCGATATCTACGACCTGATGAAGGCCGTCTTCCTGGGCAGCGACCCTGCCGAAGCCAGGCACCTCGGGATGGAAGTGGACGAGGACCCCGGGATGATCCTCATGTGGATCGACGAGAACATGCCCACCGAATGCACCGACACCGAGGACCTCATTCACGGGTACGAGAAACTATCCAGGGTCGACATATTCATAAGCCGGGTCTACAGGAGGCAATACTACCGCTTCTGGTCCTACGCCAAGGATATGATGACCTTCGGAGTCTGCACATCCAAAAAGGGCAGGTCCAAACCGGGAACGAGAATCAACTTTCCCTCGTACCTGGGGCGCATGTCCAGGAGCAAGAAGGTTCGCGCGGTCAGGACGTCGCTGTCCCTGAAACTGGCTATACACCTGCACACGACGTCCCGCAGGGTACAGAATGATGTGTTCCCCTATGTCAGGAAGATGGCGGAATTCGATGCAGAGCTGCGCCTGCACCTGGCCGACGCCCTAAACCTGGACGCGGACGAGGTCGCCATGCTCATATTCAAGAACGCTGGCTCCAAGGCCGTCACCTCCGTGCTTAAGGAGGTAGAGGCACGTAGGGCAGAGAGGATTGCCGCAGCGGCGCCAGATGTAACCTCGATGGGGACGATAGACACACCTCGTCCGAAGCCACGGGGAACCTCCACTAACAATACGACGCCGAAGGAGAAGTAGAGGACCGCATCCAAAGAGCAAAGAAGCCTTTTCGATTTCTGAAGATACTATGGACCAGACATACCACGACCTGTTGATCAAGCAGCAGTACCGTCTCTACAAGGACCACGCCGCGGTCAAGCTGTGCCATTGGATGAAGGAGAGCATGCTGAGAGGGAGGTGTTGCTACAAGCAGGACTTCTACGGGATAGAATCCCACAGGTGCCTCCAGATGACCCCTGCAATCAATGAGTGCAGCCATATGTGCATGTTCTGCTGGAGGATCCAGGAGAGAGACTTCGAGGTCCGAGACTGGGCCGAGCCGAAAGAGATGCTGGATGCACTGATCGAGTACCAGCGCAAGCTTATCTCCGGGTTCAAGGGTGATCAGAGATGCGACCTTGCAAGGTTCGAGGAGGCCCGAAACCCCAACCAGGTGGCCATATCCTTGGCTGGAGAACCGATCACCTACCCGTACCTGTCAGAGTTCATAAGGAAGTGCCACAACCGCGGCATGACCACATTCATGGTCACCAACGGAACCTACCCTGGGAAGCTGGAGGAGCTAGACACCTTGCCGATGTAGCTGTACGTCACTATTGCCGCCCCCAACAAGGAGATCTACAGGCGGGTCTGCCGCCCGAAAATCCCCGATGGCTGGCAGAGGCTAATGAGGACTCTGGAAATGATGCCCTCGCTGAACACCCGCACAGTTGTTAGGCATACTCTGGTAAAGGGGGAGAACTTCGGATGGGTGGACGATTACGCCCGCCTAGACCGCATTGCGGACCCCGACCTGGTGGAGCCAAAAGGCTACGTCTTTGTCGGCGGTTCTAGGACGCGCCTGTCTATGAATTGCATGCCATCCTTCGTAGAGATAATGGACTTCTCTCGGCAAATGGGCGATAAGATCGGAATGGAGATCATCAAGCAAAGGGAGGACAGTCGTGTCGTGCTGCTCGGTCATCCCGGCGAGGAAACTGACGTCAGGAAGATATACGGAATGAAAAAGAACCGAGGAGTGCGGCCCCCTTGAAGTTTATGGTCTCCAGTCTCCCGGACGGCTCAGATCGCGAGCACATCAGAGTATGCCAAGTATGACTGCAAGATCATGTGGAGTATCAGGAACACATAGACCAGTTTGGACCTCAGCCTCTGGGTATTGTGCCTGACCAACCGCGTGCCCGCCACCGCGCCTCAGGGGGTTATCAGGGCGGCAACCAATAGCATAAGATTCCATGATGTGCCATTTGTCCGCATTGGCCTTGTGCTTGTCCTAGACGTACATCGCGAACAATATGATGTTCAGGATGATGTACACCACGAGGAACGACAAGACATCCATGCTCACAACTTTGCAATGAAGTCGTCCACCGCCTTGGGGAAGCCCGCCTCGTTCATCTCGTCAGATTTCTTGTTGAAGTACACCGCCTTTTGGATGCCTAGCTGCTCTGCTACTGCGTTGCACTGCCTGTTGCCCTTCTCATCATTATACATGCACTCAATAAACAAGAACAGCCTCTTCTGGATGAAGGAGACCTTGTTCCTGTCGATATACTCGACTAGGCGCTTATACGGCTTCCCGGCATGGATCCCAGTGCCGAAGACGATTGTGTCGTATTCGGTCACGTTGATCATCGTGATTTCCTTCAGGTTGAAGATGTCGGCGTCAATCTTCCTTGCGATGTACTCCGCCACCTTTTTGGTGTTCTTCGTTAATCCGGTGGCATAGATAACCGCAGTCTTTCCCATTCCATCCCTCTTTAGAGATTGTTGCCTAGCGCCTCGGCGGCAGACATGATGTCCGCACTGTCCTTAGCTGGACCACTCTGCCCCTCGGCGAAGACTATATTCCCAATGATATCGAACTTGAAATAGTTAGTCATGACCCTCTCAATGGTCTCCTCTGTCTCTTTGGCTCCGCCTCCTGACCCGGACGTGACAACGATGGCGAGCTTCTTCCCGGCGTCGAGGCTGCAGGTAAAGTCCCCTCTGACGAAGCCGTACATCCTGTCTTCGAACATCCTATACTGGGATGTAGCCTGGCCGAAATAGTCGGGCGTGGCGAGGATCACGGAGTCGCTAGTTGCGACGGCGTCCAGGACATCAGTGAGCCCGTCTTTCCTGACGCACCTCCCGGTCTTCTTGCACCCCATGCACGCCTGGCACCCCTTGGCGTCAAGTTGATTGATATAGAACACATCAGTCTCGGCTCCGTTTGCCTTGGCGGCCTCCAGCATCCTGTCGACAATGGCGACGCAATTCCCATTCTTCCTAGGCGATGCTATGATAGCTGTAACTTTCGACATAGTATCCAAATGATAGGAACCGATGAGTTGTATATAAAGATAGCTACATAATGTTATTAAATATCCAAATGATATCTTCTGAGCATGAACCCTGTCAACGCCAGGTACAACTGTTCCATCGACGCAGCGATGTCCGTCATCGAGGGCAGGTGGAAGGGCACCATCATCTGCATGCTTTATATCAACGGCAAGCTGCGTTTCTCGGAGCTCCAGAGGATGATGGGGGAGATCACGTCCCGGATCCTCTCCAAGCAACTGAAGG
>CAZXOR010000117.1:0-4102 GCA_964642395.1 uncultured Methanomassiliicoccales archaeon
TATAATCCAACTTAATTCCTGGTCGTTCAAGTTTCAACCCTGAGTTATATAGAGGGATTCTTTATTGGTTCCGTCAAGTTATGAACACATCTGATATCAATCCCATGATGTTCGGGAATCTCTGTGGAGTTCCCGGGAGGACTCTTTTCCATATGTCTCGAAGCATAATCATACAGATGAAATACAAATACAACTTACCATCTGTCCATGGAAAGACCCAGCACCGACGAATACTTTATGGAGATGGCGCGGCTCGTTTCCACAAGGTCGACGTGTCTCAGGAGGAAGGTTGGGGCGGTCATCGTCAAAGATAAGAGGGTTCTCTCCACAGGCTACAACGGATCTCCTAGGGGCACCCGCCACTGCGAGGAGCTAGGATGCATCAGAGTACAGATGAACGTGCCGTCTGGCACTAGGCACGAGCTGTGCCGTGGGGTGCATGCCGAGCAGAACGCGGTGACTCAGGCCGCATACTTCGGTGTGAACGTCAACGGGGCCACGATATACACGACTACATTCCCATGCTCTATGTGTTCCAAGATCCTGATCAATGCCGGAATTAAGGAGATCATGTACGACGAAGGGTACGTTGACGACCTTTCAAAGAGTCTCCTTGAGGAGACAGACATAGTGGTCCGGGAATTTCACCCTAATGCGTGAACCACGCTTCTGAACCTTCGCTTTTGGCTCATTCCTTTATTTTTTTATAGAAAAAAAAACATTACTAACCAGACTTTGTAAACGATAACGAGAGGAAGTCTACAATATAAGTAGACAACTGTTTAAGTTTGAGTTTGTCAGTTAATATCTATATTATATACATTTACGCACTCGTATGTATGAGCGAGTACGTGTTTGTACAGGATCAACTGACAAACTCAGATTCAAAAAAAAACTCTCAAATTACTCCTCGTACGGTCGGTTTTAAGGAATTATCATGGAGTCGAGGGAGGGGATCGAACCCCCGTCTGCGGATCTGCAGTCCGCCCCATAGCCACTGTGGTACCTCGACCCAATACACCCGATTCCCTGGATGTATAAAAGGACTCCGTCGACCCCGAATTCCGCCTGGTGGCGCATCTATAATAGTGGGCGCGCGGATTTAGTGGCATGCACTGTAAGGACGTGTCCATTCGCGACGTGGATATCCCGCTAGATAGAGGTTCCATAGCCGGGCTCATGGACGGATGGGTCGCCTACAAGCGTACCAACCACATCGTGCTCAGGAACGGCGACGACTACGCCGCGGTGCATCTCATAAAAGGACCCTCCACAGGGATGTTCGACAAGGTCCTAGGGTATGAAATCCTCTCCTTGCCGGAGGACACGGTCTACGTGGAGGACCCGGAGTTGGACGTCCTCAATTTGCCATCGCTGGCCAGGATACAGATGGAATACTTCGGGAAGGCGGTGGTCGTCCGTGGGATGTTCTCTCATGTGAACTATTTCAGGGACATCAAACCCCTGAGGTTGATGGTGGTAGACAACGTGCCGCCCTCCCCGGTAAAGCTAGGGGTTCTGGTGGACAGGGCGCTGGCGTCGGGGTTTGTAGACCTTCCCGTAGTGAAGGAGGAGAAGATCGTAAACATGGCTGACATGGTGCCTCAGGTGCGTACGTAGAAGGTCATGTTCCCATGCAGGGTCTCTCATCTCGAGGCGGAGATTCCTTACTACTTCCTGGACGACACCCCAGAAGACCCAGGTGATGTCACCTTAATCGGATGCCACTTGTCCAGGAGGATCTTCAATGCCCTTTACGGGCGCGACGTCCCGTTCATCAATGTCTGCCCGGCTGACCACGTAGATCCGGACGAGAAGACGATAGTTAAATGCTGCAAGGTGAAGCAGGGCCACGAGATTGACGGCAACCTGGCCCTTGTACCCTGGGGCGTCACGATCCCTGAGATTGTGGACGCGATAAACGACCTGTTCATCTGTTGAAATGCCTGCGGCCCTCGTTGAACGCTCTGTATCATTCTTCGGCGTCACCGGCCTTGCCGAAGAAGTCCCCAAGCTTGTACCAGGAGTTTGCATCGTCCAGGTTTCTCTCCCGGTGGAGCCTCAGGTGGGCGATAGGTTCGTCCAGCCTCCCCTTGAAGGCGAGGCTAGAGTTGTGGCTGCGCCCATTGGTCCCTTCGTCTCTGACACAAATCATCTCCATGCGGGCCTTGAAGAGGAGCATATCCATGGAGTTGTCGCTGATTTACGGGTACCTGTCCTGTATCATCCTATGAAAGGGGGCAGTCCTCCCGAGAGTGATATCGCACTCCGGCCCTCTGAAGATACTGTGAGGAACGTCCATGGTTAGGTTGCCGTGGACCACCATTATGTAGTCTGCCTGGGGCAGGGGATCGCCTGAATCTCACGGCGCGCCCGCACTCGTCCCTCTTCGAGAAGCCGAACTCCGTCAGCCTCGTCAGCTTCTCTGAGTCGAACACGGGCCCGTCCCTGCAGACGCGGGAGTCGTCCATAACGCAACATCCGCAGATGCCGGCGCCGCACTTCATGTACCTCTCCAAGGAAAGCTGGCAGTCTATCTCCAGCTCCTTGCAGGCCTGGTAGATAAACCACAGCATCGCTTCGGGTCCGCAGGCGATGACGCAGTCGTAGTGTTTCTCCGCAACCCTCTCCCTCATCAGCTGAACGGCGTTGCCGTGGAACCCACGACTACCGTCGTCGGTGGCAATCCACAGATTCTTGGCGCTGACCTCGGCGACATTGTCCATTATGATGTCGTTGTGCGTTTTGGCGGCGATGATGGTGTCCGCTCCCGACTCCGTGACGGCTGGCATGACCGAAGCGGTGCCCACTCCCCCTCCGATGACCAGTAGCTCCCCGCGGGAGAGGTCGTACCCGTTGCCGTAAGGGCCCCTTATCCGGATGGGGTCGCCGGGCCGGAATTCGTGAATCCTTTTGGTGACTTCGCCGATCGCTTTGACCGTGATGCTCTTTTCCATCCCGTCGATGCCAGAGATGGACATAGGGATCTCGTCAACGCCGGGGACCCACAACATTAGAAACTGCCCCGGCTTCGCATCCGCATCCCAGTTGAACCTGAACGTCCTAACGTCGTAACATTCCTGCACGACCTCCTTGATCCTGACTACATCAGTCATGGGCCACCCCCATCATCGAGGCAATTGAGCCGTATCCGTAGTCCTCCATGAAAAGCGAGAGGCCCTCGTTGATTCTCCTAAACACGTCGGCACCCACTGTGCCGATGGCGCTGCCCACCTGGAAAGCGGAGGCGCCGGCCATGATGTACTCAGCGGCGTCCCTCCAGTCGGAGATCCCCCCGACCCCCACGATGGGGATGTCCAGTATAGTCCTAAGGTCGTACACCGCCCTGACTCCGACTGGTTTCACGGCCTCCCCGGAGAGCCCGCCAAACCTGTTGCTTAGCAGTGGCCTGCCCATTTCGGGACATATAACCATAGCCTTAAGCGTGTTAATGGCGACAACAGCGTCGCCACCGGCATCTTGTACCGCCTTCCCGATATCGCCGAGGATGTGGGTGTTGGGGGTAAGCTTGGTCCATACGGGGATTGAGACGGTGGATTTCACGGCGGATACTATGTCTTTGACCATCTTTGGGTCAGTCCCGACTTCCATGCCGTACCCCTTGGCGTGGGGGCATGAGAGGTTGAGCTCCACCGCGCATGCACCATAGTCCTCCATCCTGCCAGCCAGCTCCGAGAAGTCTCCGGGCTTCGCGCCGTAGATGGAGCCGATTATCCTCCCCCTGGGGACGGCGACCTCCATCTCCATGCGGAACAGTTCAATCCCGGGGTTAGGCAGTCCTATGGCATTGACGTAGCCGCTGCGGACTTCGGTGAAACAAGGGTTGGCATGCCCCGCGTTTGGCTCGAGACCAACAGACTTAGTCACCACAGCCCCAGCCCCACTCTCTATCATGCGGACCATCGACGGGCCAGTCTCGTCCATGATCCCGGAAGCCACGATCCCCGGACTCTCGAGCGTAATGCTGCCAATATCGGTCTTCAGCGACACCATGCCTAATGACATGCGCGGAATAGATAAAAATGTCCTCTATATAACTCAGGGTTGAAACTTGAACGACCAGGAATTAAGTTGGATTATA
>CAZXOR010000118.1:0-4090 GCA_964642395.1 uncultured Methanomassiliicoccales archaeon
ATTCCACCTCGCAAATCTTTTTGAAATCGTTTACCGGAATGCGTTTCTTCTCGACGGGCGGGACGTACTTGGCCCCCTCGTCCACCTTATCCAAGGCGTACTAGATGCGTACGAGCAGCGCCCACTCCTCCTCCAGCTGCGTGTATCCCGGTCTAGTCCCGTGCTGGGCCCTGCACCTGCGCGGGTCGCTACAGGGGTACGCCCTGATCTTAGAGAATACCTCGTTGGGGTACTTCTCTCTAACCTTTGCTAGGATACGGAGCACGATCTCCCTGGATGCCTCTACGAGGCATCCATAGCAGGTCTCCTTTATGATGGCCGCCTCGCCGTAGGAATGGACCATGCGAGACAGCTGGTCTGGCGTGAGCATCGACTTAGGCGAAATCATGAACAGTCTGGTCTCTCTCTCCTCACTCATAATTCTTCCTCCATGATGTAGACGACGTCCTCTTCATTTAGGTCCTTCATGAGCCTGTCAAGATCGTCAATGAACTTTCCGACGATGTTCGTTCCGTAGGGTTCCTCTCCGGTCGGGCCGAAGTCCTTACTGTCCTCCAGCCTAATGCCGATGAGTCCGTGGTGAGGTCTGGCCTGGTTGGTCAGACCGATGTCACCGCGCTTAACCTTCTTGAACGGGTCCTGTGGATACAGGTTCTTACCCCTAACCTCGTCCCCGTAGAATGTGACCATCGGAAGCCCTTCGAATGTGAACTGTACCTTCAGGATGCCGATGGGTTTGTGGCTGAGCCCGGTCACCTTCTTAAAATACTGTTTGCTGATGGGGTCCTTGTCGGACAGCTAGATCCTGAAAACCCTGTCCCTGGGTACCCCGAACGTCTCGACCTCCCCGTTCTTGAGGGCATTGATTGTGTTCTCGGGAGTCTGCTCCGTGATTATTGCGTCGTCGGAGGTGTCCCCGGTCCTGACGGCCCTGATGCCTGCCTTCTCCAGGAATCTCTCCCCCTCGGCTTGCGTCATGCTGACAGCGAGGGCACGGGGCGGGTCTGTCACGACGGTCATCTTGCTGCCGGCCCCGGCATGGGCCAGAATGGCCTTCCCCATGATAACCTGCCCGGCGGTGTTATGGACGGAGGACACCTGCCTCCTCGCTTTGTACATGTATAGGCGTCCCGTGCCGTTCCCGTTGTTCCTGACGGTCACGGACCCCACGTCCCTAACCTTGGAGTTCTCTACGGGCAGCGTGACGTCCATGTCCTCGGAGCATGCGATGAAGCTGCCCGTAGCCTCGGAGACCTACATGACGGCGTTGGATGACAAGATGAGCACGTGCTCGGCTGATTCGGGGGAGTCACGGTCCAGAACGACCCTGACGTTGGTCTCAACCCTATAGCCGTCCTCCAGCTTCATGCCCAAGTCGTCGGTGACCTTTACGTTCTCAGTGCTGGTCTCCGATATCATCGGCCTGACAGAGAGGATCCTATCCCCCTCCTTGAGGTCGTCCAAGATGTGCCTCCCGACGGTGACCCTTCCGATGACCATCTGCCCGGCCCCGTAGGAGCTGGAGTGGTTGTTGCGGGCTATCATAAGGTACGTGGTATGGTTGTCGAAGCCGCCCAGGGACAAGAAGCAGTCGTACATTTTGTAGCGATACGTCCCCCTGTCCGTCTCCAAGTCGGTGGAAAACGACCCGAAGGCCACGATTTCGTGGGTGACCCACCTGGTGTTGATCCCCACCATCTTGTCCATGAGCCGCATTCTCCATATTTGAGCCTCGGGCGTGTCGTTGAGGTGCATAACAAAGAACCCACGCTCGGTTTCGAACCGGAAGTCGCTGGTCTCAGAGACCACCTTCTTCTCGGGGAGGTGGACGGCGACCAGAGTCCCCTTCTGGTATGGCTCTCCGGCGATGGCCGTCTTGAGCGTAGCTCCCGCCCTAAGTTTCTTCTCGATTCCGTTTACTATAACGATCATCTGCGCTCACCCTCCGGAATCATCGACTGGACCTTCGAGACGATCTCATCTAGCTTCTCCTGCGTGGTGGTGACCCCCCTGACGACGCCGGTGACAATCTCCACGATCTCGCCCTTGGTCTGGATCTTGTCCTCGGGGGGCATAACGGCCTTTGTCTTTACTCCTATGGTGGCGAAGTCCTCGTAGTCCACGGGACACTGCGCCACGATGATGGCGGGGATATCCACGTTCCTGAGAATAAGCCTCGCCTTGTAGATGATGT
Source organism: uncultured Methanomassiliicoccales archaeon (assembly GCA_964642395.1). Lineage (GTDB taxonomy): Archaea > Thermoplasmatota > Thermoplasmata > Methanomassiliicoccales > Methanomethylophilaceae > Methanoprimaticola. Next base: position 2,195 of record CAZXOR010000118.1, read on the forward strand.
GCATGCGCACGTTGCCGAGATGGATCAGGGCGACCTTGTACTGCTGAATCCTATCCGCCTCGATGGGGTCCAGTCCAAAGTAGGACCCAGTGGTCATATCAGGCGCGTCCGCTGGCACACCCGAGCCGGCGTTCAACACGAGAACGCTTGTGTCAATTCCCTCCTCTCTGAGCGCATATGTAATCTCGCAAACGGGTTTGGTAATGTGCCTGCGCCCGGGCCCCATGGCGATCGCAACCACGTCCCTTTCAGACTCGGATATGGTGGCCCTCTGGGCCAACCCGCCCCCGACGCCGAGTCCCATTGATTCCCTGCACTCCACAAAGCTGAGATGCCGTCCCATCTTTTGCTTCATACTCATTCACCTTTTGGGACCGGTTCCATCAAGAACTCCTCGAAGATTTCCTCGGGATTTCCGATAGAGATCACCTTCCCGCCCTTCATGAACGCCGCGCGGTCGCTGCAGTTCATGACAAAGTCCATGTCGTGGCTGACCACGATGAACGTCTCGCCCAGGGTCTCCCTAGCGCGGATGACAGACTTCGCGATGATAGTCTTTGTGATCGGGTCCATAGTCCCGGTGGGTTCGTCAAGGATTATGATCCTAGGCTCTTTGATGAGTACCTGCGCGAAGGCTATTCTCTGGCACTCCCCCACGGAGAGCGAATCGGGGTAGGAGTAGAGGAGTTTCTCGATGTTCTGCTTCTCGAACCCCACGCTCAGAAGCACTTGGATGGCCTTGACCTTGGCTAGTTCGGCGGGCATCTTCATGCCAATGCAGGTGGACAGGTTCTGGAGGACGGTGTCGAAGGGGTATAAGGTATACTCCTGGTGCAGGAACCCGATATAAGGGGTAGCTCTCCCCTTGCCAGCGAACCCGGATTCGGACATGTCGATCCAGTCGTCCCCGATTCTGATCTTGACGGAGCCGGATGTGACGGGGGTCATCCCCGCGATCATCCTGGAGGTGGTGGTCTTGCCGGCCCCAGAATACCCGACCAACGCGAAGACCTCCCTCTCCTTTATGTCGAACGTGACGCCGTCCACGGCCTTGACGACCCCCCTGACAACGGAGAAGAAATGTTTAGTGGCATTGTTTAGCACGATGAGGGGATCTCCCAGCTCGCCCTGCGTGGACTTTTCGAAGTGGTAGTCCTTCATGAACTCGGCCGTGACCTCCTTGGGAGCGCTCTTTTTCAGAACATTGCCCCTCTCCAGCAGTACGGCCTCATCGGCCATCCTGTCGACTGCCTCGGGCCAGTGGGAAGCGAATATCATACAGATCCTGTGGGACCTAACGTAGTCAATCAGAGACTTGTAGACGATCTCGGCGGTAGTGGGGTCCAGCGTCCCGGTGGGCTCGTCTGCTAGAAAGAACAGGGGCTCTTTGGCAAGCTGCCTGGCCATGACCACCCTCTGCTTCTCCCCGCCGGACAGGTCCCTAGCGATGTGGGTCGTCCTGTGAGTCATGTTGACCAGCTTCAGCATATCGATGGCTTTGTTGATACGGTCGTCACCCTGAACGTCCGCGGGGATGGCTTCCATGACGTTCTCGACGACAGACATGTCACCGAAGAGCGCAAAGGTCCTCTGGAGCATGATGGCAATGTGTCCTTTGACTGCCTGCCTGAGGGGGTTATCGGGCTTAAGGGACCAGAAATCAACCGCAAGTGTCTCGGTGTCCCCGCCGCACTTGCTACATTTAACGCCAGAGTAGGGGAGATCCAAATTGTTGCAAGCTTTACAGCGGTTGACATTGTAGATCACGCGGCCACTGTCGGGAGCGTACTCCTCGCTTCCCCGGATCATATGGATAAGGACACTCTTCCCGGCGGCACTCTTGCCGACAAGTCCGAGGATCTTGCAGGTCGTGAGCTTTGCACTAAAGTCCTTGAG
>CAZXOR010000119.1:0-4084 GCA_964642395.1 uncultured Methanomassiliicoccales archaeon
AATACCACTTCTTTATAGGTTATTGTCATGAGAAGTATGTTTTCATTATTTCATACATTATTTTTTATCATACTCTAACTGGATTCCGATTTATTTTGTTACCATACGGTGAATGGTATATGCTTATAATCACTGTTTTGTCCAGTCTACAACACCGAGTTCATTTATGAACTCGGTGTCGTCAGTGTTCATAAACTGTGCAATTAAAATAGGGACGGCATTTTATATCTAAGAAGCGCGACATGTCTGGCGCATGCATCAAGAAAGAATCCTTGCGATCCATGACATCTCGTGCGTCGGCAGGTGCTCCCTGACCGTCGCAGTCCCCATTATCTCATCAGTCGGAATAGAGTGTTCCGGCCTCCCTACCGCCGTTCTGTCTACTCACACCGGGGGGTTCGCCAGGTACACGTACAAGGATCTCACCGACGACATGATCCCCATCGACAAGCACTGGCAGACCCTGGACATAAAGTTCGATGCGTTCTACACCGGCTTTCTGGGCTCCTTCAAGCAGATCGGCATTGTCAAGAGGCTGTTCGAGGACCTGTCCCACGATGGCACCCGCATATACGTGGACCCAGTGATGGCCGATAAGGGCAGGCTCTACCCGGTCTTCGGCCCCGACTTCCCTGCTGGCATGCGCGAACTGTGCGAGATGGCCGACGTGATCACGCCCAACCTCACCGAGCTCTGTTTCATGCTAGACATTGAGTACAAGGATGGGCCCTACACTAGGGAGTACATCGACTCCGTTCTAGAACAGGCGCGGGAGTTCGGCATAAGAAAGATCGTCCTCACCGGTATTGGCTTCCGGGATGGCGAGGTGGGGGCAGTCTACAGGGACTACGCCACCGGCGAAACAGGCGAGGTCATGCGCAAGGAGATCCCCGGGTACTACTACGGTACCGGCGATGTGTTCAGCTCTGCCTTCGTGGGCGCTCACGAGTCCGGGCTGTCCTTGGATAACGCTGTCACCGCGGCAGTGAACCTTACCGTGGGCAGTATTGTGAGGACCTACGACGCCAAGGCTGATGTCCGCTACGGTGTGAACTTTGAGGCGGGCCTGAAGGACTACATCGCCGAGGTCGACTCCGGCAGGAGGGGGCTCACCCTGCTTCCGGTCACTACCGACGACGAGCTCAGGATTATCGCTTCCATCGGCCACAGCGTGTGGAACGAGGCATATAAGGACATCGTCTCTAAGGACCAGATAGACTACATGCTAGACAGGTTTCAGAGCTTCGAGGCTCTCAGGGACCAAGTGGACAACAGAGGCTACACGTATATCATGATCAGAGAGGGGGCTAGGTGCGCTGGCTACGCGGGATACGTCCCGGACGAGAGGGGGCTGTTTCTCTCCAAGATCTACATTTTGAAGGAGTTCCGCGGTCGCGGGTACTCCGGGCAGGTGTTCAGGCACCTCAGGGAGGTGGCCAAGGGGCTCGAGCTCCCTTGCGTGCACCTCACCGTAAACAGAGACAACAAGCACTCCGTAGAGGTCTATAGGCACGAGGGCTTCGAGATCGTAGACTCTCAGGACAATCACATCGGGGATGGCTTCGTGATGTACGACTACATCATGGAGATGAAAGTCTAAGCCCATGTTTCTGCTGATCATTACGGAGGAGACGCAGGCGGGGATGGAGGAGGCTCGACATCATCCTGGTATCCGGCGACACCTACACCGACAACGCCTACAATGGCGCGACGACAGTGGGCCACTGATTGGTGGATCGCGGGTTCAGGGTCGGCATCATTGCTCATCCCGACGTCTCCTTTGGCGAGGACATATCGAGGTTGGGCTCGTCGGAATTTATGTGGTCCATTTTGGCGGGCTACGTGGACTCTATGGTCGTCAATTACACCCCGGCGAAAAAGTTCCGCAAAGAGGACGACTTCACCCTTGGCGGTGTCAACGACAGGTGTCCGAATAGGGATACCGTCACGTACACCAATCTAATCAAGAGGCACGTCAAAAGGGCTCCATTTTCTTGGCGGGCATTGATGCTAGCCTCAGGAGGGTTGCCCACTACGATCTTTGGTTAGATTCTATCAGGAGGTCGGTGCTGTTCGACGCCAAGGTCGATGGGATAGTCTACGGCACGGTGGAGCTGGACACCATCAAGGTGGTAGAGCGCCTGAGGGACTAGATGAATACCAGAGGAATCTGCCATGCATCTTTAACTATTCGGAAGGGTACCCGAAGATGCCTTCCTACGAGCGGTGCAAAGACGATAGGGACGTGTTCATGGAGGCTATCGGGGTGTTCAGGGACAACTCTGACCCGGCGATGGCGAATGGCTGGTCCAGAGTCACGGCGATAAGTACCTGGTTCAGAACCGCCCGCAGCGTCCGCTGGACGGGGATGAGCTAGGCTCCCTGCATGAGTCTGACTTCAAGGATGCGATGCATTCCTACTACGCGGCCATGGACAGGGTGAGGGTATGGACACCGTCTGCAACTCGATTACCATTCATCGCGGATTCTACGAGGGCTGTTCTTTCTGTTTGATAGTCGTCCACCAGAGGATCACGGTAGTCTTTAAGTCGGAGGACTCCGTCCTCAGGGAGGCGAGCGTATTGCGTTCAGGCTGGGGTTCAACGGAGTGATCAACGACGTTGGAGGACTGACGGCGAACATGTATGGCATTGAATGTCCAAACATGGCCGTCAACGGCAGATGCAGAGACAGGCGATGCCCGGGATCCAAGCCGTGTCTGAGGCCCCCATCGACCACTCCCGCCAGACCAAGCTACTGAGAAGAATCTCGGAGGCGCCAGGGTCGGGAGGGTGTTCGTCAACTCCGGTATCTGCTATGACATGGTTGTCGCGTATAAGGCACACGGGCAGGAGTACTTCGACCAGATTGTGGCGGAGAACGTCTCCAGGCAGATAAAGCTCGTGCCCGAGCACGTCTCGATAATGTCTTCAGGCTGATGGGCAAGCCTGGCAGGGGGACCCTGGAGGAGTTCTGCGGGATGTTCTCTGGGTCCATAGCGAAGAGCGGCAGGGACGAGTATCTCACGTACTACTTTATGGCTGCCCATCCAAAGTGCACCGAGGACCACATGAGGGAGCTGTTGGCGTACTGCAGGAACGTCCTGCACATTTGGCCGGAGCAAGTCCAGGTGTTCAAGTCTATCCAGTTGTCCTACTCCAGGGCCATGTACCACACGTCTGAGGACATCGGGGGTGGGAGGGACAGCCGTTCCCGAGACCGCGCAGTAGAGGTGTGCCTCCTTCGGGATCGCCGAGGCCTCGTTCTACAAGAAAAAGGATTTCAGCTACTTCTGGAGGGTCTGCGAGACCCGCATCGAGGTGTTCCTCTCGGACTACTCGGACAGCGTGCCCGACGAGGTATTCGACGACTTCTGTAACATAGTCTGCCGCAGAGTCAGGAACCTGAAATGGAGGAGCCGAATTTTTACCTAGATTTCATGCGCTTCGACTCCTTATCATGTCCAGGCGCTACACCTACATTTCCAGAAGCAGGAACCTTCTCTGCACCAGATGCAGGGAGACCGCGTACCTCTACGACTCCGTCCAGAGGTTGTTGGACGCCGGACTTCTGATGGAGTCTAACGTTGGGAACTCTTAACGTTTTGTGGACCCACAGAAAGAACATCAGAAGGGTCGGATTCTGCAACACCATGTTCAGGATTGTCGGGATCTTCGCCAGGCAGGACTCCGACGACATCTCCGACAGCGTGAGGAACTACGTGGTCTACCACGAGTGACTCCACCTCAGACAGGGGTATCGCCCCTCCAGGCGAACCCACGATTCCCTTTTCAGGTCGTGGGAGCGGATGTACCCAGTCTGGAGGGAGGCCGAGGACCTCCTCCTTAGGATGGGCTCTCTATATGATTAAGGGTTGAAATTTGAATAACCAGGAATTGAATTGGATTGATTTATGGCATGTGAATCTTGCGATATACAACCTGAGTTTGTCACTTATACTCGGTAGCGTGCTCGCGCACACGCTGAAGTACTCATGTATGTGCACGAGTCGCTGACCGCCTTGATCGTCTTCTGACGAGTGTCGGCCCGTGCGACGAAGCATGCCTTCGTCATGGAGTCGAGA
>CAZXOR010000120.1:0-4078 GCA_964642395.1 uncultured Methanomassiliicoccales archaeon
GGGTCATCGAGATGTTGAAAGGGGAAGACCTCTCCATCGGGGGCATGATCGACGAACCCGTCGGTGACGGTAGGCACAAGACTGGATTCACCGTCAGGGACCTCGCTACCGGCGAGACCGCCGTATTCGCCAGCACAGAGATCGAAAGCAAGGTGATGGTGGGTAAGATCGGCGTGGATCTCGCTAAGCTGGAGGAGGTGGGCGTAAAGGCGATACACGATGCTTGCCAGAGCTGCGACATCATCGTCATAGACGAGGTAGGGAAGATGGAGGTGGAGAGCCAGCTGTTCATCGACGCGGTGAAGGAGGCCCTCGACACGGATAAGCCAATGATCATAACCCTACACAAAAAATCTAGAAACCCTCTTCTCCAGGACATCAGGAGGAGGGATGATGTGAGGATTCTCGAAGTAACGCCCACCAACAGGAACATCCTTCCCTACAAGATAGTCCGTCTAATGAGCGGGGAGAGCGTGTGATCCCCTAGAGCAAGGTGATACACGAAGGGAACACTGACATTCTAGTGCCCCTGAAGCACTCCATGCACGGACCCGGGAAGAGGAACGGGTCGGTGTTCTTTAACGAACAGATGGCGTTCAACAGGGATGTCAGCGTTATGCTCCTCAGGTCCCTTGATCGGGAATCCACGACCGTCGCCGACGCTATGTGCGCCACCGGGTCCCGCTCCGTTAGGATAGCCAACGAGGTCCCGAAGGTCCAGGTGACCGCCAATGACATCAGCCCCGACGCCATGGAGTATGTCAGCGCTAACATCGGGATTAACTGCCTCGACAACTGCATCCCCAGCTGTTAGAATCTCCACATCCTCTTCGCTGAACGGTCCTTCGATTACGTGGACCTGGATCCTTTTGGGTCTCCGATGCCTTTCCTCCAGTCTGCCATACGCGGATGTGGAAAGCGCGGCATCCTGGCCGTCACTGCCACTGACACCGCCCCCCTGGCCGGGGCCCACGCCGCCAAGTGCAGGCGCAGGTATCAGTGCGAGCCCGTCCGCGGGTTCATGTGCCACGAGGGGGGTCTCAGGATCCTCATGTGCAACGTCGCCCGCGAGCTGGCCAAGTTCGACCGCGGAATGAGGCCGTTGCTGTCCTTCTACGCGGACCATTATTTCAGGACGTACATCCAGATCACTGAAGGCGCCAAGGCGGCCGACGATAGCCTCGCTATGCTGGGCTACATGCGCTACGATATGGATACCATGGAGAGGTCAACCTCGAGACTCCCCGACGACAACCACAGGCTGGGGCCGTTCTGGCTGGGGCCGCTCCACGACCCTTATACCCTGTCCAGGATGTCCCCGGAGGGAATGACCGACGAGAGGCTCTGCAGCAGGTACCTGGACCTCTGGAGGGAGGAGCTCGATGACCAGGTGTTCGTGTACAACATCGCCGAGTTCTCCTCCCGCCTAAAAATGTCCCAACCCAGGATCGATGACTTCGTCGCCTTCTTGAATGCTCACGGTAGGGCCTCTAGGTCCCATGTGTCCCCCACATCCTTTAAGACCGACATCTTCCTCGATGACCTCTGCCGGTTCTATAGGGAGTTTAGCCCAGATACCGAACGCATGAATTATGATTTGTTTAGGAATACTTAAATATCTGAAGATCGGTCCAAACTCTATAGATGTGACGGAAGCCGCCACGACGGACAGAGCAATGGTCAGGGAGTACAGGATTGACGTCCTCTTCTCATGGCTTGATGGCTACGAGACCGTCGAGGTAGAAGCAGACACATCCCTGTCCATAGCCATCGACATGGCTCACGCAGATAAAAGGTTCGATGAGAACTTTAGGGACTTCTAGGGCATCCTGGGGACCGACAGATAATCCTCCCTTGCAGAGAGAGGTTCTGGTCCAACGGGCAGTACTGGAGCAGGGTGATCATGCTAAACAGGTACGCGTTCGAAGACAACAGAACCTACGCGGCCAAGAAGAAACTGCTCCATAAGAAGGACTACTCGTCCTGACCACCATCACCGACCACTGCTTCCATCGCTTCAGACTCGATAAATTGAGGATATTCAGCCCCAGGGTGACTATAGTGAATTCCAGTGCCCAGAGGGCTGCGATGGGACAATCATACTGGCCAAGGACACCGTCACCAGAATGTACGCGTCCTGAGGAACCCGGAAGTCCCCGAAAATTTGATACCCGCGTGCCCAGAGTGCAGGAGGCGCTTGATGTCCTACATCAGGCTGGACAAGAGGTTCGTTCAAGATGACCGCTGGTACGATACTGCCAGGAGGTTTGACGACTTCACGTAGACGTTCACGTCCGGGAACACCTTGTACCTGGACCTGGGGGTCGGCATTTGTATGCACAATCACATCACCTGCAGGTTCCTGAACACGACCGCCGGGAACACGAGGTCCCACATGGCCCACATCGAAGTCTTTGAGTGCGAGTACCAGGCATATCTCTTCGGCAGGGCGATGCACATCTGCAGGGACGTTGAGGGAGTGTTCAGGTTCCTGGCCGGAATGGGCCCAGCATCATTATAAACAATCAGAATGTAGCCGAATCTCAGGTGCCATAATATGCCGAGTCTCGCTATCATCGGAGCCCAGTGGGGCGACGAAGGCAAAGGAAAGATCACAGATTATCTCGACGAGAAGGCGGACCTCATTGTGCGCTTCCAGGGAGGCAATAACGCTGGACACACCATCATCGTGGACGGCAAGACGTTCAAGCTTCACGGACTGCCCTCCGGCGTCGTGAGACCCAAAAAGCTCTCCGTCATCGGGAACGGCGTAGTTGTGAACCTGGAAGAGCTGGGCGAGGAGATCGACCAGGTCCTAGCCAGCGGGGGCAGCATCGACGGCCTCAGGATCTCCGACAGAGCTCACCTCATCATGAACTACCACAAAAAGTTGGACGGCGCTGAAGAGAAGTACCGCGGGAAAAACGTGGTCGGCACCACCAAAAAAGGTATTGGACCAGCGTACCAGGACAAGGTCGCCAGAATCGGGTTCAGGGCTGGGGACCTGCTGGAGGACGACCTCCTGGACGACAAGATCTCCTTCATCATCCCGTACAAGAAAGACATGCTCGATCTCATGGGGGCCGAGCTCTGCAGTTGCACCATGGAGTCCCTGCACACCAAGATGGCCAGCTGGAAGGACAGGATCGGCGGATGCATCTGTGACACGTCCGTCCTGATCAATAACGCCCTGGATGAAGGGAAAAACGTGATATTTGAGGGCGCCCAGGGGGCCATGCTGGACATCGACCACGGTACTTACCCATACGTCACATCCTCCGCCACCTGCGGCGGCGGCATTTGCACCGGCTCCGGGGTCGCGCCCAATAGGATCGATAGGGTGCTCGGGGTGATTAAGGCATACACCACCCGTGTGGGCGAAGGGCCCTTCGTCACCGAACTCACCGGTGAGGAGGAGACTCTGCAGCACAAGGGCGGAGAGTTCGGCGTCACTACCGGCAGGGGGAGGAGATGTGGCTGGCTGGACCTGGTAGTCTGCGAGCACGCTTCCAGGATGTGCGGGTTCACATCCCTGGCCGTGACCAAGATCGACGTTTTGAACGACATCCCCGACCTGCCCGTGTGCGTGGCGTACGAAATCGACGGTGAGGAGGTCAGGCACTTCCCCGCGTCCATCGCCAGGCTCAATAGGGCAAAGCCTATCTACGAGCACTTCAAGGGATGGAAGGGCTGGAACGATACCAAGGCTTTGATAAAGGGCGAATACAATGAGCTCCCCGGCGAGATGCGCGAGTACATCGAATTCATGGAGAGGTACCTGAAAGTCCCAGCGGAGATCGTCAGCGTTGGGCCTGACAGGAATGAGACTATCGACCGCCGCGGCGACTGGTGGTCGAAAAATTGACAAATCTTAAGAAAGGCGTGCCCCTCAACTTTCGCATCTCGGGTGAGCTGTAGGGATAATGTGTGAGTCCGTCTAGGGCGTTCGGGTTCAATTAGACTTACGACATCTGATTTCAGACAAACCTTATATATCGCCCGAGTTTGTCAATTATTGCCTATACGCATGCATGTACGTGCGCGTGCACACGAGAGCGAATGTTAGCGTCAGCTGATT
>CAZXOR010000121.1:0-4035 GCA_964642395.1 uncultured Methanomassiliicoccales archaeon
ATCTCTGAACATCAAGGTAGATGAGTGGCACTGGGGATGGAACTACGTCATCTCTAAGGGAGAAAACGCAAAATTATTTATTAACAGACATTAAGTTTCTGAACTCGCCTTTTCAACCCTGAATCATATAAAGCCCCAAGCTGGAAATCTTTCAATGAAAACTGGCATATATTCAAGATTGATTAATATATAATCGCAATGGGGAGTTCTTAGGGATACTGGACACGCCGGAACAATAGTCAGCGCTGTTATCGCAGCGGTGTCGCTAATGCTGGCGTTAAAGGAGCTAGAGGGCAACATGGCTGTCATCTCCGTCATCGTCCTAGTGTTCAGAATCATTGTGTCTAAGCGCTACTCCCTGATGATGAACAGGCTTATCTTCATGGCATCTATGCTCACACTGGTGTACACCGTTATCACCATAACCGTCTTGGATCAGACTGCGGTAGAGGGGAGAGAGAGTACGAGTTCATCTGGTTCTACCTCACTGCCATCGCTCACGTCGTCCCTCTAGTACCACTGACGTTCTCCGCGTTCATAATCACGGCGTCCATCTCCTATACATCCTACAACTAGGCGATGGTTCACGGGCTAAACCCGTTCATTGCGATGGGTGTGCAGGTGCCCGGCTACAGGGTCGAGTACTTGGACTACAAGATTGTCGACAATGAATACATCCTGTACAGGCTACTGATCATGTTCGTATTCATGGCTGTGTTTGGACTGCTCGTCTCCCACCACATGAGGAGGAACATGCTGATAATCAACGAGAACAGGATGGTAAGGCTAGAGTGAACGCAGAGCAGAACGCGAGAAAGAGGGGTCGCGTGGATCCTCATGATGGTAGCACCAGTGCTGTTGGGTGTTATTTGCCTGTTCATGATGCTGAGGATAGCTTCCGACTTGGATGCGGGCCATCCGATGGAGTTCTTCGCGGCCACATGCTTCGCATGGGCGCTAATCTCCCTGGTTGTGCTGACTCTGAGGCCGATGAACTTAGTGTCGCTACCCATAGTGCTCATCGTAGCGATTTACATCAACATCTTCTTTTACGTTTTGAGCCTATATTAAGAGTTCTGCCTAATGTCAGCTGGTTCGGGGACTTCGGGCATGTGGTGTCGTCGTCGATCGTAACGACCATTGTATTCTTCGGACTTTGCCTGATTGAAGCCCACTCCCCGCCCCACGTCACCTTTAGGAACTGCATCGAAGTCACCAAGATGCTCTTTCTCACCACCCTGAATTTCAGCGGCATCTAGAAGATGATCGAGAGATTCACTGACAGCGTCACTGACAATGCGTATATGGATACGGGACCGAAGACACCACGGACGACCTGACCGCGGACTTGTTGGGCGCAGTGATCGTGTCTGGGGGTCTCTATCTCTATCTCGAGGACTACTTCCTGTCGGACGTGTCCTCTAGGGTTAGGTTCGGTCGCCGGGTGTTTAAGGTTCATGACGAAAACGATTAAGTCACAAGCCAATGCGGAGTACTATGGTCGAACTCACCGGCGACGTGGGGTAATACAAACTAGTGATTTCGCTGATGTTCTTCATCACCTGCATCTGCTTCCTGGTGGGCGCGCACGTCACAAGCGTCTAGACGAAGGTCATAAGGGACTGCTTCTGGAAGAGCCGAGCCGCTGTTCAACGGGGAGGTCCCTGTGATGTAGTATCCCCCGTTCGTGCTGGTGTTATTCATTATTCCAAGGTTCTTCGACGACACTCCCTGTAAACGTACAACATCGCCTATGTGGTCGAGGTCCTGGTGTTCATGGTCGTCTGGCTTCTACTGGTGTCCAGGCTGGCTGAGAGATTGGGCCACGATCCCAGAAGAGCGATAGTCGTATACAACACCCTGATACTGGTGATGATCCAGTTGGTGGCCGACAGTTACGACATCTTTTCGACGGTACTCACGCTTACATCGTTCTACCTCTTCGTCATGAAACACTATTTCTGGGCCTGGGTGGCCATGGCCATAGCCGTCATAACCAAGCTCTACCCCATGCTGGTGCTTCCACTGTATATGATTCACCTATTGCACGGAGAGACTGGCACGATATGTTTGGCGCGTTCTATGGCTTCCTAGTAGCCGGGGTAGCCATCGTGGCAGTCTTAGCTGATTGAGCCACAGCTGATCGCCAACATCTTGTCTTACCACACCGATCGCCCGCTGCAGATCGAGTCCCTCCTGTGTCGCTGCCCTACCTGTTCTCAATATTCAGGCTCATATACGTATGGATGCAGCTCGCCATGGCGGAGGGCAGCTATGGATCGAACAATCTGATGGGGGCGGTCTCGGACACGGTGGCGTCAACTATGATGCTGATCATGATCGTCCTGACACTGCTGGCATACGCCGCATATCTCGTCATTACTCGCGGGATGGGAAAGGAGGGCAACCTCAAGCTCCTGGGACTGTCTGTTATCTTGGTGCTGATGATCCTAATGGTAGTGAACAAGGTGTTCTCCTCCCAGTACGTGATGTGGATTATCGTCCCGATGGCGTTCATCATAGTCTCGGAGAGGTCGACATTCAACCGCTGACTATTCCTGTCGATACTGGCAATGTTCCTGCTGACCCAGCTGAACTTCGTCTACAACATGTGCTACCTCGGAGGCGGGGTGGAGACTAACGACATCAGCATGATCGAGATACTGGTCAAGAATTTGGTCGCCGTGCACGTGATGGCCATAGTGGCGAGGGGGATCGCAGTGTATATGCCCAGAGGATCTCAGAAGCACGTTTTCGGAAGACTGACTTCCTACAGAGATTCCCTTTATATGATTCAGGGCTGAAACTTGAATAACCAGTAATTAAGTTGAATTGATTTATGACATGTGAATCCTGCGACATACAAGGCGTTCGTCCAATGCCCTAGGAGTGACAAAGTTTTGAGAAAGCACAGTATCACCAAAGACATAAACTTTCAGGAGGTGCACCGCATCTCTCACAATCATACGGGTAGATAACACTAGCGCAAAGACTCAAACGTACTTCGACGGGAATTCGGATGGACTCATCAATATCCTCACTGGAATCGAAAGTTCGTGGTTCTACATATCTAAGAATGGGCGACTATGTCCTGAAGGACTATCATGACCGTCCGGTCATAGCTGTATCTGATCGTGGATGTTGAACGCTGGATGTACGAGTGCCCCGCGTGCGGGGCACTCTGGAAGGTGCACCAGTACGAGGGGAAGTTACTCACACACCAAGTGCTAAATGAAGGCCACCGTCATAGAGGCCCGTGTCCCAAAGCTCAGGTGTGAGACCTGCGACGGGTATCCGCAAACACCCGTCCAATAGGCCAGGCTACGCGTATTATACATGAAGATGCGAGAGGGAGTTCTTTACGCTGTTCGGTAACTCCGTGAATAGGACCGTTGAGTTGTGCGGGATCAGACCATGCATGGTTTAAAACATCATCATGTACAAAGTAAACCAGGATCTGGACAAAATAGATCTGTCCAGTATGGAGCTCCTCTACATCGACTAGACCTCGTCCAAAAAGGACCATAACTACGTTATTGTGGTCTGCGACCAGGACAGGTTGATCATATTCATCTGTGAGGAAAAGAGCTCTGAGACGGTAGGCCGTCTCATTGTGTGGCTGGAGGCGCACAACAGGAAAAAAGATAACATCGGGTTCATCAGCTGCAACCTCGGATAAGCGTACCCCTCCGGGGCACACCGTAACTTCCCCAACGTTAGGATCGTCTATGACGAGTTCCATGCCATAAGCTCATCGTCGAGGTTATAGACGACACAGCCCGCCAGACCGTGAAGAGCCAGGCCATCAAAGCCAGATACATAATGAAAATAAACACATCAAAGTTATCTTATAAGCAGCTGAAGGTGCTGGAGCGTTCCATCGAGGATTACTGTGAGCTAGCTGAGGACTGCCGCCTCAAGAACGTGTTCTCGAACATCTACAGGCAGTATGACAAGGAGTCGACATCGGAGGTTTTCTGCGACGTTTAGGCGCTTGGCATCCAGGTTATGAAAACCGCGTCTAAAAGTATATAC
>CAZXOR010000122.1:0-3995 GCA_964642395.1 uncultured Methanomassiliicoccales archaeon
GAGGGGAAAGTCATTGTTGACTAAACACCCACTCGCACAAAGCTCCCATGGGGCGAGCACACCGCGGGGGGGGGGGGGAAGGAACCATACATGGACTCCTTCTCACATATGCGAATATCAAGTCCGGAAGTACGGGTCTACAACGGCTCCGTCTTCATAGTCCAGTCCTCGACCCCTACAGAGAGTGTTACCGCCGTCATCAACAACGTCTACTTTATAAACTCCGTAGGGGGGGGGGACCTGACGATAGGTCAGAACGAATCGGGGGATACGATTACCCTCTATGAACCGACCAGCACGTTGAAGGTCCTGATGCACCGGAAGACCTTCACGATCGTTTTAGGAGACGGTGGCAGCTTCACGGGCAACATCACTGCCGAGCGCGGCTGTACCGTGACATCCATGACAAACGGCAATTCCATGATGTACGAGACCACCTTTTACCGGAGACAATCGCCAAGTCGGGAATGATCTGTTCACGAATGTGGAATATGAGATAGCAGCGTCCAGAACGGCCAGACCATCACAGTTCTCAAAAACGTCACCCTAGGAAATGTAATTACAATTAGCGATTTTACGCTGGACCTCCACAGAACAATGTGACTCTCTCCAGAATGTTTGTGGTCTACGGCACAGTCACGATAACGGACTCCATCTCGCCTCATAGCTCACAATCAGCGAATCTACATCGTACACCGTCATCTATAGTTGTACTGGCATTACATACAGCGGCAATGACTCGGCGTTCCAGCTCGAAAGCGGGGCAATGCTCACTCTCACAGGTGGGAACGTCATCTCCAATTGAAACGAGATAATTGTGAATGCAAGGACCGTGAACGTCTCCGGAGACTATATGAAAGCCGTCCAGTACGGCATCGGCCTGATGAGAAGGGGTCTGAACCAGCCCAACAACGCAGTCCTGAACATGACCGGGGTGCCGTTGAGTCCACCGAAAATGTCTCCATCGGAGGAAATAGCAACGCCATGAGTTGAATTCCTGTACGGCGGAACTGTAATCAATGTAAACGGAGGAATCGTCTCGCAAACCAGTCCGCGTCCAGGTACGTCTCATGCTCTATCTACAGCCTCTAGTACGGGACGGTCTCCATCAATGTAGACGCCAAGATAGTCGCCAACAACGGTGTCGGCATCTTGATGCGTGTTGGTGAGCTGAGCATCATAGGCTGGGAGATCATCTCCACCGGCACTATTAGCGGGAAGGTCGCAGACGGAAACGTCGATATCTCCAGCGAAGAGGTCGTCGTCGACGCTTAAAACGAGTATCCAGTTTTCACCCTTTTGCTCTTCATGACAATGACAGACGGCTTCGTTACATGTGATTCAAGTGCTAAGTACGTCGACTATCTGCCAAAGAGCGGTGAGACCATCCAGAACCAGGATGCGGTGGAGATCTCCGGTGGCAAATTCAGCACAGCTCCTGACTCCAGTCTCATCTCGTTGGACTGCGTCGTCGATGAGGACAGAAGTATCGTAGATGCTGCCCTCTTATTCGATGGAACAGGATACGTCACCCTGAGGAAGCACCGAACGCGCTGACGTCTATAAATCGATCACCATCGGAGATAGAGTATTTCTCGTCCTAGATTTTAATGATCACACTCTGGCAAACAGCGAGATGACCCAGGACTCATCGGTTAGCGACAGTGAACGTCGCCGCACGGTAACCGTGAACAGCGGAGGGGTGTTCAAAATCTGGGATTCCGTGGGAACTGGTGTCTTTGATACTGTATCCCATGGACGTGGAGCCATCGTGAATTATGGCGGTACAGTTACCATCATGGGAGGAACCATCATCAGGTCCACCGAAAACGGCACCAACGCGGCACAGAGGCCCGGATGTGTCAATGGCGGATCCAATTCGTGGTATGTCATAGATAACCAGGGTGCCATGACTATGAACGGTGGTACTTTAGTGAACACCGGATACTTCTCCTCACTCATACACAACCTCGGAACAACCTATGATGCCAAGTTCACCATGAACAAAGGAATGCTCCAAAACGGATTCATTGCATTGAAAAACGACGACAATGGTGTTGTCGAGATCAACGGCGGAATTATAACCACTACCTCGTCCTTCAGATTGTCCCTGCAGAACTGGGAGAAGGGCAAGGTGAATGGAGGGATTCTCAAGGTACAATCATGGCATTCACATGGAACGATGCGTACGACAGTTCCTTGACCATCGGACAGGATACCGTCGTGAACGGTTCCATCGTTGTTGGGGATGACAGCCAGAGACACACCAACCGTCTCAAAGTCGATGTCAAGGAAGGGAACATTACGGTATCATCCCTAAGCGACGGTGTATCGGAGGAGGTGTCCGTATCAGAAATAACCTTCGTTCAGCCCGTCGATGACACCCTGTGGGCCGAGAGTACGCCATCATGATCAGCGATGAGAGGCAGTATCATGCAGTCGATGGTGAATACGCAGACATCACCTCTAGTAACTCGCGTGTGGAGGCAGAAACTACAGGCAACACGGTCACGCTCGTGTCTAGCGGGAATCATGAAAACGTCGTCGTCTTCCTGAAGATCGGAGGCATCACTGTCGAGATCACCGGCTCTTTCAAGAAGGGCACGTACACAATATCTGTAGAAGACCTCGCGGACCTTACTGCGGGCATGGAATACGGGTTTGACATACGAATATAGGGGTCAAGTTGGCCTCCGTTACCATCCTTGTCACACTTAGAGAGGGATACTACACCGAAACCGCCGCATCCTATTATTACAACGAGTCAACCAAAACGATGGACTGCTAGGTGAGACGACCTTCGGGGATGATTACGTGACGTTCTTCACCGACCGCTTTTCCAAATACTATGTAGATGTGGTCCTCAGTTACGTCCCGGCCTACCCAGACTTCCCGTTCTATCCGGACGATAACTACTATCCTGTGAAATCCCGTCCTGCCCTCGAAGGACGGGTTGGACGACGACTCCACGATTATCGTCGCATGTGTGGCAGCCCAATGGCGATGTTCTTGATCATCAAGTACAAGAAGCGCTGACAACCATGAACGTTCAGGGAAATCCGTCCTCCTGGCACAAGCATCTTCTGTCCCACGCAGTTCATAGACTGTAACGGGGCATCAATGCCAACATGAACGATCAGAAGGTGGGAAGGTGTCGGGTCGCCCTGGCTTTTGAGATCTGGAGCTCACTGGATGGCGTCTTTGACCTTGGCGAAGATATTGTCGATGCTACCGACGCCTTTGATAGTCACGAGGGTACCCTTGCCAGCGTAGTAGTCGATGAGGGGCATGGTGTTCTCGCGGTACACCTTGAGCCTGTTCTTGACGGTTTCCTCCCTGTCGTCGTCCCTTTGGTAGAGCGTTCCCCCGCACTTGTCGCAGACGCCATCCTACTTGGAGGGATTGTAGACCAAGTGGTAAACCGCGTTGCACTAGGGGCAGGAGCGTCTTTTGGTCAGCCTGTTGATGAGCTCGTCATCATCCACGTCCAGGTTCAGGGCGAGATCTACGTTCAGCTGCTCGGCGAGAGCGTCGGCCTGCTCCACGGTCCTGGGGAACCCGTCGAGGATAACCCCTCCTTGGGACTGGATGATCTTCTCCTTCATGAGCCCGATAATGAGGTCGTTGGGCACGAGGGTCCCAGAGTCCATATATTCCTTGGCTTTCTTGCCCAGCTCGGTGTTGTTTCTCACGGCCTCGCGGAGTATGTCGCCTGTGGAGAGCCTGGTGTAGCCAAGCTCCTCGCTGAGTTTTTCGCCTTGTGTACCCTTCCCGGAGCCAGGGGATCCGAGAAGAACGATAGTGGATTTCATGATACGAGGATTGTATGCTCATATAAAAAGTGAAAGAGGGACCGGCAGCAGCACGCTAGAAGAGCCAATGCCAGTGTCTGGGCACCCCCCTCCCCCCCCCCCCCCCCCCCGCCCCCCCCCCCCCGCCGCCCCCCCCCCCCCCCCCCTCCCCCGCCGCAGCCAGCAGAGACCCGTCGCCAGGGG
>CAZXOR010000123.1:0-3979 GCA_964642395.1 uncultured Methanomassiliicoccales archaeon
GGTCGTCCCTGGGGTCCACGTCGAACTCGTCGATGAACTGGTCGCACACGTACTTAACGATAGCCGCGTCCCAGTCCTTTCCACCGAGGATGTGGTTCCCCTCGGTCCCGACGACCTCTATATTCCCCTTACTGATCCTGACGATGGTGACGTCGAACGTTCCGCCTCCGAGGTCGTAGACCATGACTGTCTTGTCGGCGGAGTGCTTGTAGCCGTAGGAGATGGCCGCGGCGGTAGGCTCGTTGATGATCTTTGGCACCTTGATCCCGCAGGACTCGCCGGCACGGATGGTGGCAGTTCTCTGGAAGTCGTTGAAGTATGCGGGGACGGTGATCACAGCCTCGTCGATTTTTTCCCCGGTGGCCTTCTCAGCATCGGAGATGAGATGTCTGAGGAGCACCGCACTGAGATCTTCGGAGGTGTAGTCCTTGCAGTTGAAGCTGACCGCGATGGAGCCGTCTCCCATGTTTCTCTTGAATGCAGCTGCGTTGACACCTGTTCCGTTGGACTGCATGTCTTTGGCGTCTTCACCCACGAGGATGTCACCGTCGTCTAGGAAACAGATTACCGAGGGAGTGATTTCCTTGCCGAAGGCATTGGGTATTATAATCGGTTTGTTCGTGTTTCTGTCATATCTTGCGACTGCAGAGTATGTTGTCCCGAGGTCTATCCCAACCTTCATATCCCATCGAAATTCGTAATTGCACGTTGATATAAAAACATCAAGTAATCCCGACACTGTGCGTTACGGAATTCGTAATTATTAATAGTGCTACCCTAACAAGCAATCGCGGATTCATTCCGCTACGAATTACGCAGAGGGCTTAGCGGTCCTCGCCAATGTGCTCCAGAGCAGTCTCCAGAACCGTTTTGACGTGGTTGTCACAGAGGGAGTAATACATCGACCTGCCCTCCTTGCGGGATGTGACTAGGTGTGCATCCCTCAGCATCCTGAGCTGGTGGGATACGGCGGACATGGACATGCCCAGGGTCTCGCTGATGTCGCAGACACACATCTCCCCGGAGTCGAGAGCTAGCAAGATCTTCACCCTGGTCCAGTCACCGAAGATCTTGAAGAAGTAGGACAGGGCGTATGTGACGCTGTCGTTCGGCATGAAGTCTTTGGCCTGAATCATCGCTTCCGAGTGCACCTCGTGAATCTAGCAGGAAATGTCCTCCTCCATCAACGGGTCTCCCTTATGCGGAACAACATGACGATTATTACGATGATTGCTGCGAGGGGCACTACGCCGGCGATAATGCTGATGGTCGTGATGTGCTTGGGAAGTAGCACTACGACGAATGACAGGATGATCAGGACGGTCACGAGTACTGTCGTCGCAGTTACCAGGGGGCCTTTTGCCATGAGTTGAATAATCATGCTCATCATTCAAAAATCCAGATGCCATGTGCGGAGTACAGGGTTAGATGCGTCTCACGCTTCGAATGGTGCCAGGTGGGACAGAGGGCAGTGTTCTTCTGATATCCCTTCTATACAATTTAGGTTAAAACTTGAATTAACCAGGAATTGATTTGGATTAATTTATGACATGTGAATTCTGCGACATACAAAGTGTTCAATATCTTAGGGTGACAAAGTTTTGAGAAAGCACAACATCACTAAAGATGTGAACTTTCAAAAGGTGTACCACGTCTTGCACAATTATATCAGGGTAACACTAGCATAGAGATTCAGACGTACTTCTGAGAGGATTCGGATGGATTCATCAACATCTTCACTGGGATCGAGAGTCAATGGTTCTACACGTGTCTGAAGAATGGGTGACTATACACCGGAGGATCATCATGATTGTCCGGTTACTTGATTATAGATGTTGAACATCAGATGTACGAGTGCCCTGCGTGCGGGGCACTCTGCAGGGTGCACTAGTACGAAAGGAAGTCACTCGCACACAGGTGCTAAATGAGGATCACTGTCATAGAGGCCCGTGTCCCGAAGCTCAGGTGCGAGACCGCGATGGGTATCCGCAAACACCCGTCTAATAGGCCAGGCCATGTGTATCGTACACAAAGATGGGAGAGAGTTCTTCACGCTGCTCAGAAATTTTGTAAACAGGACCGCTGAGCTGTATTGGATCAGACCGTGTGTGGCTTGGAACATTATCATGTACAGGATAAACCAAGCCCTGTACAAGATGGATCTGTCTGGTGTGGAGCTCCTCTACATCAACGAGACCTCGTTCAGGGGCCATAACTATGTCATTATGGTTTGCGACTAGGACAGACGAATCATATTCATCTACGAAGGGAAGAACTCAAAGATGGTAGATCGTCTCATCGTGTGGCTGGAGGCGTACAACTGGAAAAGGGAGAACATTGTGTTCATCAGTTACGACTTCGGAGCGGCGTACCTCTCCGGGGTGTGCCGGAACTTCCTCAACATCAGGATCGTCTACGATGAGTTCCATGCCATGAAGCTCATTGTCGAGGCTATGGACAACACAGCTCGCCAGGCCATCAAAGCTAGGCACCTGATGAGGATGAAGGTATCGAAGCTCTCTGGAGAGTAACCGAGGGTGCTGGAGCGTTCCATCGAGGACTACCGCAAGTTGACTGAGGACTATTGCCTCAAGAACGTATTCTCGGACATTTACAGACAGTATGACAAGGAATCGGCATTGGAGGTCTTTTGGTACCACGACGCTCAGGCGCTCGGCACCCAGGCGTTAAAGATCGTCCAAAAGCATATATTTACACTGGATGGAATCCTTGTATGGTACGTCAAGAGCATCAACAACGGCTTCGTCGAAGTCGTCAACAATATACAGACATATGTAGGATGGTCAGAAGGTTCAGAAACTCAACTTCTTCATCACTATAATTTACCTTTACAACGACGTGCTTGAAATCTCCTTCGACTGAGGCAGCGGCTGTCTCAATTGTTAAACAGACGCTTGGGTGTGGGATGCTCCGCATCCCGAAACTAAGCGTTGCTTTTTTATAACAATTTTAGCTTGTTTGGTTTGGTCCAAGAGTCTGATAAAAAATAAAATATGATTATTGGGTGGAGTGATGTGTAGTTCCAATCGTCGTACCACTCGTCTCTTTTGGTATTGATCGTGGCGAAGTCTTCGTTACTGACATTGATTTCAGGATCGTACTCCTACTCATCCAGAACACATTTGAACCTCAGTTTTGATTTGTTCGTCGTTGAGCCGATGATGTTTACGATAATCTTATAAAACGACAGTGGCTACCTCTTTCAGTTTATGCTGATGAATAAGAACATCCTATGCTCGATCTTGTTCTACTTTAACGTCTTGGGCGAATAGTGTCTCACGCGGAACATAAGGCCGGTGAAATCGGCCAGCTTTTGGAGTTCGTACATCGAGGAGATTGGCGGATTAACCGCCAGTCTCCACTTGATTTCTGTGACCTCATGTTTCGTCGCGGTGAGCATTGTGGAGCTTATGCCCATGAGATCGGATACTGGGTAGCGCTTCCGTATCCCAGTTTCTCACGGTACAAGCCGAGGAACGTTCTGCGCTGATATTCGTTCAGCAATGGCATCATCTTGCCAATTATCGTATTGTCGAACTTATCCAATACCCCTTCCATATTGATTATTGTCATGGGCATTATTTTTTGTATTATTTTTCATTTGGATTTAAGTTCCTGCACTCGCGCCTTTGTAGCCTTAAATCATTATAGCCCGGAGTATACCTGAGTCTCGTGCTAACGCTATCATACTTGGTACGATTGTACGATGTGGCATCTCTTGAAAGTTTACATCTTTGATAATGCTGCGCTTTTTCAAAACTTTATCGTTCTCCGAGTATTGGACGAACACTTTATATATCGCAGGATTCACATGCATATCCAACTCAATTTCTGGTCGTTCAAGTTTCAAGCCTGAATCACATAAGAGGGCAGCACACTTTCTTCTACTATATGCTAGCACTGTGGAACCTTTATGTACTAACAAAACATCGTCGAGACTCAATGTCACTAATTGTGT
>CAZXOR010000124.1:0-3925 GCA_964642395.1 uncultured Methanomassiliicoccales archaeon
GCGCCGCCTTCCTACAACAATTCTGGTTTGGTCTAAGTTCCCGCACTCGCCTTTTCAACTTTAAATCATGTAGAGCCTAAAGTCAGTTTAAGTTTAACATCTAAATATTAAAATTCGCCGATCTTATACAAAAGACTCGTAAGGTAGGTGACCGAAGCTTATGATCATCGACGGGACGAGGACTCCGTCCCGTGGCACGAGTAGTTCTGGGTCGCGAAGGTCCGTAGCCTATTCAATCCTGCGGAATCGATGTCTGTGTATGAAGCAGATGAGCACCGGCGGCCTGGAGTGAAAACTCAAAGAGATGGGCAGGTTCTATGTGGACAAATCTCTTCATCAGTGATATCTCGGATTGCGATGACGGCGGCGTCTTCCTGTACACGTGTTACCTACAGATTCAGGAAGTACTAACCTCACCAGGCCAGACGCCTTCTTCCACATAGAATGCCAGGGGGAACAGCTGATTCGACAGATTGATAATATCTGGTTTTAGGAGGTTGTCGACCGTCATATAAATAGGTATCCGGTTATCAGAATAGACATAAAGGATTTGACTCACCGATTCCGGGAATTGTTTACGGATTCGCTGAACGGGGTTGTTATAAAGGCGACGGATCCGTTTTCTCATATAATGAAATGGCCTCTTGGTACCGGAGCCGCGGTGTCGATAGAAAGTGCGTTCCGAAAAAAATCTCCAGAGTGAGGTGCTTGCGCAGGGACATTAGATGTTGACCTTCACATCGATGTGGTCGCTGTCCTCAAGGCTCAGAGTCCTCCTGAGGTGGTACTGGCAGATAATCTCGATGGTGTTTACGTAGTGGGACCTCTCCGGGACCACAATGGCGCAGTCGATATTGCGGATTTTGGCCTTGTAGGCGATGACGCCCCCGAAGCTCCTACCGTCGCAGGAGAATCCGCTGATGGAGATCCCGGCGGTGCTCCTAACCACGTCCAGCTTCCCGATGTCCTCTGGGTCCACTTGGACGTTCAGGGTGCCTTCGAAGGGCGTGAACCCGAGTTTGGACTGGAACTGGGCTTTGTAGCCGTCCTGGCAAATGTAGTAGCCGCCCTCACCCATGCCTGAGACGACGTTCCCGTGGATGGTAATGTGGTCGATGAGCTCGAAGATCCTGCGATACTCATTGTACTCTTTCTTCAGGTCGTTGATGCCTTTCTGGGTCAGTTTGATGCGCTGCCTGCGAGCGCCGAGGTCGCGGACGATGTACTTCTCGTCCAGAAGCTCTAAGATCCTTTTGGATGCGGACTGCTAGCTCATATCGAGGACCTCGCCGAGCTCCCTGGATGATATGGCGATGTAGTCGTCCATGGCCCCTAGTAAAGCGAGTTTCCTGAGTGCAAAGAAGTACTTCTCATCCATGCCTCTGGACATCGGTTTTCAACTAATAAAAGTACTGAGAACAGCGTAGATACGCCGATAAATGTAGGAATGGGGGAAAGGGGCCCTTGCGGGCTGATTAGGATTCAGATTCTGTTGGCGTCAACCCATGAGGTGACCGTGGGGCAAGCGGCAAACAGAATGTTAACGGCCCCAATAATTGCCAGAATGAGGTTCAACCAGAGGTAAGAGCCTTTGTACAGGATGGACAGAAGAATGACGGCCTCACAGATAGTGGCCAGGACCAAGACAGTGCTCCCCTGGACGGGGGTCTGCCTGGTGAACGCCCCTCCCACTGCGAAGAACATGCAGGCAACAAGCAGGTTGAGTCCGACGAGGGACATGGAGTCCACGGTCCCATCCCATGCGACGGCAACCG
Organism: uncultured Methanomassiliicoccales archaeon; assembly: GCA_964642395.1. Taxonomy (GTDB): domain Archaea; phylum Thermoplasmatota; class Thermoplasmata; order Methanomassiliicoccales; family Methanomethylophilaceae; genus Methanoprimaticola. Next base: position 1,776 of record CAZXOR010000124.1, read on the forward strand.
CGGCAATAGCGATAATGCCCCCGATTAGACCGAGAGCGGCTCCGAAGACCATTTTTTTGGGTAGTTTTGCCATTTCAACACCTTCTTTAAACGGGGAGCTCATTGCTTACCGGAAATATCATCTTGACGCTGATGCCCGCGAGCCAAACGATGGTGCAGGCCACGGTGATGACCTTCAGTGATTCAATGTTCATGCCCACGACGCATCCGAGGATCACGATGACCGATAGGGCGGAGTTGAGCCTGTAGTTGTCCATCCAGTCGCCGATGGCGGAGAGGACCATGGAAATGAACAGAAAGAGGAAAAACAGGATGGCGATGGTGTCGTGAGTGTTTCCGTTAACGAAGTCGGACTGGATATGATCGATCAGGATCAGGAAGACGGCAGCAATGACGACGAAGCAGCCGCTGGCGCGGTTGCACAAGGTCTCATACATAGCTTTTCCGATGCCGTAGACGAATAGGAGGGTGCCGAAAATGATGCATCCGTAGTTGAAGAGGTAGGCTGTCAACTGGACATCAAAGATGCCCAGGTCGGACAGCCTATTCTTTCCATAGATCCAAGCCGTATCGCCGTCGATCGCGACCACAAGCACGATCGCGAAGGCAAATGCGACGAGGAGCCCTATAACCGCGAAAGGCTCGGGGTGACGATAACTCACATTCATGCGGAGTGTGTAAAAGTCCAATTTTTATATCGATTTCGTCCATGGGGGAGACGTGGCTCTTGTCACAGGGAGTAGAGTCAATTGAAGAACCTGTTTTTTGTTGGGACCGCGGGCAGCGGTAAGAGTACACTGGTAGGATCGTACAGGGACTGGCTGGACGACGCCGGCGTGGACTCCATAGTAGTAAACATGGACCCCGGGGCAAACACTCTGTCCTACGAGCCGGACGTGGATATCCGCGAGTGGATCTCCTTGGACGAAGTCATGCAGGAGTACTCACTGGGGCCCAACGGGGCACAGATCGTGGCCGCGGACCTTATGGCGGTAAACATTGGCAGGATGATGGACGTTGTTGGCACATACAGGACTGACTATGCCCTGATAGACACCCCCGGGCAGCTGGAGCTCTTTGCGTTCAGGGAATCCTCCGAGATGATCGTGAGGGCCTTCGGGAGGCAGGACTCCATGATCGTCTATCTCTCTGACCCGTCCCTGTGTAGGACCCCCAATGGGTTCATCTCCACCATGACCCTCGGCGCGCTGGTCCAGTTCAGGCTGCAGCTCCCGATGCTCAACCTGCTGTCCAAGTGCGACACCCTGTCCGAGGACGACGAGCAGAGGATGCTTGATTGGTACTCCGTCCCCGACGTGCTCTACGGGGACCTTCTAGACTCCGACGCCATCCCCCAGACCGTGGTGGGCATGGGGCTGTTCAAGGCCATGGAAAACACCGGGGTGTTCGGTAAGATCAGAGCGATCTCGGCACAGGACTTCATCGGCTTGGAGGAGATCTACGCCGCATCGCAGCTTACGTTCTTCGGCGGGGAGGACAACGACAGGGAGTGAGAGCTATCGTTCACCGACAAATTCAATGAGGTCCCGGATCAAGAGGTATCATCAGGCACCCCTTGTGCTGGATCATTTCGCAGTCCATGTTGTAGACGTCTGAAACATTAGCCTCGATGATGACCTTGGAGATAATCCCGGTCCGCTTTATGATTCCGGGAGAAGACATTAGCACCACGTTGTCCGTAAACATTAATACGATGTTCAGGTGTAGCTTATCGTTATGACCATGATTCCCTCCATCACGGCAATCTTGTGCATTAGGGAGCTGATGAAGATCTGATGGCGGATGTTCAGGCCGGCCGTGGTCTCGTCGAGGATCAGGATTTCCGTCTCCCGTGCCAGGCCCCTGGTGATGGAAACGGTCCATCACTGTTCCACAGGCAGCTCGTTGGAGGGCCTGTTGGCGAGTTTTGACAGCTCTAGCGTCTCTAGAGCGCGATGCCCTTCTCGATGTCCTTCCTGCTGGTCCTTCATTTGGACCTGTCAGCCCTTCTGATCAATACGGCCTTGAACCTGAGTTTGTCAGTTAATACTTACACGCATGCATGTACGTGCACATGCACGCGAGCGTTCATGTTAGCATCCGCTGATTGTTCGCGTATTTGAAAGGGTACATCGGTTCTTACTTGCGAC
>CAZXOR010000125.1:0-3871 GCA_964642395.1 uncultured Methanomassiliicoccales archaeon
TGACCTCAACAGTACGTCCGATAACGTACTCGGGGTCGGCGGAAGGGGTCTCTCCAATCTCGGACTCGTTGAACATGCGGGGAGCATGGATCTTATACCATTCCTTCGCCTTCCACTTGTCCTTCACCTTGCGACCTATTGCGGCCTTGACTTTCTTAGAGGGTGCCATGATAATGACTCCTATGTTACTGCCTGTTGGGATTCGGTGATTATATTAAAAGCTATTCGGAGTGCATATCATTGAACATCCTCAAATCTGACCATTGGCCAGACATTGGAATATTATCCTGTTACAGGACTATTATCCTTATTAGATTGGTACCGCATGTATTTTAAGTTCATTTGAAAAACATTAGAGTCAACGCGGACAAGGCACCCAGGAGAATGCTATGGTTAAGAAAATGCCGGAATGATTGGGAGGGGGAGCCCCCTCCTGTGATTGGGTTTTATCAAAACGTCACGGGCGTGACGTGGGCGGAGAGGGCGAGGTCCTCTGCGGTCATGCCCATGGCGAGCCCGTACAGTTGGGACAGGTGGAGGACGGGGATATTGTATCCAAGCTCCTTCTGGACGCCGTCAAACTGCAGGTGGCAGAAAGGACAGACGTCGATGATGTACTGCGCGCCGGATTCTTTGATGTTCTCAAGGTTAGTCTCGGTGAACTTCTTGGCGACATCACCGAAAGCGGCTTTCAGACCTCCTCCAGCACCGCAGCACAGCATCTTCTGCTTCCTGGGCATGCTCTTGGCGCCGGTGGCCTCGACCAGCTCGTCCAGGATCTTGGGGTCCTCGGAGTTGTCGATGCTCTTGATGTTGCTGGGCTTGAGGAAGTGGCAGCCGTAGAAGGTTGCGACTTGGTACTCGAGAGGCTTGGTGATCTTGGTTTTGATGCCCTCGATTCCGACTTCTCTGTACAGGACCTCGGCGAAGTGGTAGACCTTGGTGGTCCCCTTGTACTCCATTCCGATCTTCTTCAGGACCTCGTTAACCTCGACGAGAAGCTTCTCGTCGTGGGCGAGCTCGTGGGCGGCGTCGAACAGGGATCCATAGCATCCGTTACAGATGGTCAGAATGGAGAGACCCTCCTTCTCGGCGAGCGCCAGGTTCCTGGCAGCCGCGACGAGCCAGGTCTTCTTGCTGAAGGCCCTGATGACTCCGGGGGCGGGACAGCAGCTGGCATTCTGGAGATCGACGAGCTCGACTCCGAGGGCGGCGCAAACCTCTCTGGTGGACTTTTCGATACCGGGGTACCTGAGAGGTGCGATACATCCTAGGAAAAATGCATATTTTGTCATAAGAATCACTCCGTAATCTTATCGAAACCGGTGAGGGTCAGGATTTTGTCGAGGTCAGCCTTGGCCTTGTCGTTGGCAAGGACAGTGGGCGGGATACCGGGCAGTCCGATCTGCTCCCTGAGAGCCGTGATCTTGTCCTGGACGGAGACGGTGTGACCGTACTTGGCCAGGTTCTTAGCAGTGTTCTTGTGGTTCTCGAACATGTGGCCCTCTGCGACTGCGATGTTTCTGAGGGCGATAATGATGTCCACGATGGGGACCTGCCTGGGGCACCTCTCGACGCAAGTGTAGCAGGTGCTGCACTCCCACAGCTCCTCGCTGCTGACGATCTCCTCCTTCATCCCGAGCTGGACCATCCTCATGAGCTTCCTCACCCTGTAAGACGTCCTCCTCCCGGACGGGCAACCTGCTGTGCAAGTTCCGCACTGAAAGCACATCTTGACTTCCTCGCCGCCGGCAGCAGCGATCTCTTTGGCGAATTCTGGGTTTGGCGTAACCATACGTATCGAGTTATTGATCTTCTTCTACGTATTTAATACGGACAGTACCGCGGAACTGGTATTACCCTAAAGGATAAATCACCCCCATCACAGATTCCTTGACAGCAGCGACTTGATTACTCTGGATATGTTCCTGGACTCCTCGCGGTAGATGGCCGTGATAGCATGACGGAGCATCTTGGGATCCACCGCGCTTTTCAGCCTGAGGTTCCTCCTAGTGAGAAGGAATTCGTCCACGAAGAAGCTCTTGTTCGACCCCAGCAGCTCCGACAGGGAGAACGTCTCTGAGTCCACCGTGTATTGCCTGTCTTCGGAATCGAGGTACATGTACGCCACCCTCTGGGCCCCATACTTGTACCTGATGAACGAAGGGCCGTTGTCCACGAAAACCATGCCCATGTACCCTATTTCCTCCATCTGGAACTCCTCCGCGTCGAAGAGATATAGAGGATCGTCGATAATCGCCAGGTCGACGCGGTCCTCGCGCATCATGCAAATGTTATACTGGTCGTCTGAGACCACGATATTTGCCCCCGGGATCCTGAGAGAGGATATCACGGACATCATGAGGTCCTCAGTCACAGGACTGCAACACACGGTGAAGCCGCGGGTTGTGTCGCAGCGGTGAACTATCGCCCTGGCGAGGGCCGACATCTCCCGCCCCTGCGCAGTGAGGGTCGAACCCGCAGGGGTGGTCTTCAGGACGGGGACGCCCGAGGCGTCCTCTATGCCGCGGATATACTTGTGGAGGACCGGGACCGATATCCCCAGCTTCCTGGCGGCGGCCGTCTGGCTGCCCGTGTCCTCTACCGCGAGGAGTGCCTCCAGCTGGCGGGCGGTGACCGTTTTCCCACCGATGGTCATGGAGCTCTGGACCGTGATATCCATGTGGGAGGGAATGTTATCTCATAAGATAATATTGACGCGGGATGGGACAAAGCAATTATCGAGCCACCACCATCACCGCTTGGTGACAGCATAAGCAGAGTGAGGAGGGAGGCCGGGACCGTAGTCGTGGGGATCGGGAGCCCTATAATGTGCGACGACGCGGTCGGCCTGAGGGTGTCTGAGGCAGTGGAGGCCATGAGCCTGGAAGACGTAGACTGCTGCCAGGAGGCTGTGGGCGGACTCGATATTCTGCCAGTGATCCACGGATACAGGCACGCTATAATTGTTGACGCCATTCAGACCGGGCAGTACGCGCCCGGTACCGTGCTTTTGTTTTCTGAGCGCGACTTCGACGAGGCCATCGCGCACGCTGCGTCGCACGATGTGAACCTGCCCACAGCCCTGAAAATAGGACGTCAGATGGACCCCGAGATCATGCCCGACGAGATTAGGTTCGTAGCCATCGAGGTGCAGGACATCAAGACTGTCACCGAGACCATGACGCCGGAAATCAAGGTCTCTGTGGAAAGCGCTGTGCGCGCAGTGCTCCATATAATGACAGAGATCACAGGCTCATAGCCGAGGCGTCGTAATTTCTGATCTCCCCGTTGTCTTTAGCCAGGACAACTATGTTAAGGCAGTCGCCTCCGAGGATGTTGCGGGTCACCCTCATGATGTCCTCTTCCGTCACGGCGTCAATCCTTGCCAGGCGCTCATCTAGCGTCTTCGTTGAGCCATTGGGCATGTGGTTGACCTTTAGCCTGTAGAGCCTGTGCTCAGTTGATTCCATGCTGCGGACGTTGACACCCTTAACCAGCCTCTTAGCCCTTTCCAGCTCCCCCTCCTTAAATCCGTCGTCAAGAAAATCGGAAAACATGGACGACCCCGTCTCTATCACCTCTACCACATTGCCATCCGTCCAGAACATGTACGTGGTCACCGACGAGGCGTCGCTGTTCTGTGACACCGTGCTGTAGACGGAGTACCTAGGATCTTCTTATTCCCTAAAAATCAACCCGTGCGGCAGAAGTTTCCCTTGTCACGGTACTGAGTCTTTATTTTAAGGCGCCTTCTTTAGACGTTTGCAGGGTATTTTGACCTCCGGCTCCTTGGGCATTTCTTCAAACTTTCTATCTTCTTCGGAGGCGGTTCAGACTTCTGCTTGGACAGACCCAACCTCTTCATTAG
>CAZXOR010000126.1:0-3804 GCA_964642395.1 uncultured Methanomassiliicoccales archaeon
CCTGTAGAAACCTTACGGCCCAGGTGCCCACGAAGCCGGCGCCTATGACCAGCACTTCCTTGCCGTCGAGCCCGCCGGCGGCGTTCTTCAGCGCCATAGAATAGCCTTTGGCGGTGCCCCAAGAGTTGTCAGTGTATCTCTCCTCGTGGGTGTTGTAGATCACGAACTTTCTGTCATCGGCCATCATGATGATGTCCGCGCCATCATCAATGCCCTGGGAGAAGCCGTGCACGTCCGTGCCCTCGGTGATGTGGCTGTCCATCCCGAGCCTGAAGGCTATAGCGCTGACAGACGCTGAGAAGCCGTTGATGATCCCCAACCCCGACGTGATCGGGACCACAGCCACCCTGAACTCCGAGAGGTCCGTGTCCTGGTCCAGACCGGCCGCCTCCAGAGCAATGCTTTTCACCGTCTTCCATGTGCTCTTTATTAATCTGGAATTTAGGTCAAGCCTGTCGTCTGAAACCCCTTCTATCAGATCGGGTGTCAACCTCGTCATTAAATTACCTCCGGGGATTCGTCGACGTACTCGCGGACCCCGCATTCATCCGTTATGGCACAGATGACGTCCAGCCTTTTGGATTCGGCCTCTTCAAGGGTGGTCCCGGAAACCATGAACGTCCCGCGCCACTCACGGGCGCATGGGGCATAGTCTGTTATGCTGCGGTTAGAGCCGAAGAGCCCGGAGACCATTTTCGGCCTTCTGACCTTGCCGAACTCCTTCTCGCCGGTCGTGCGGAGCACGCCGTCCCTGAAATGCAGGTGCCAGTAGATTCCCGAACCGTCTGTCGGAGTCCTGTCGGCGGGGCTTCCGAGCGCTGTGGTGACGAGCTCCTACAGGAGGTTCACGCCAGTGGCCGTGTAGATCGCGGCGGGGGTCTGACTGGGGATGCGAGCGTCGATCTCCAGGATGCGAAGCCCTTTTGGTGTGAGGATGGCCTCCACGTCCATAAGGGCATTCAGGCCTATGGCCTCGGCTACGTCTCTCCCGATCTTTCCGAATAACTCGTTGTTCTCCGTGGACAGAATGTGCGGGTGGCAGCGGATCATCTTGCAGTCGTACTTCTCGTCGAGGACGACCTCGGTCGTCACGTACGACGTCGCATTCCCCCCGTCACCGATGACCTCTATGGAGACGTTCATCCCGTGGACAAACTCCTGGACGACCGACTCGTCTCCCAGCTTCGTCACGACCTCAAAGCCTCTGTCCACCTCATCTTGATTAAATGCGACGGAGATGCCGACGCTCCCGCTTTGCGAGGAAGGCTTCACCACCACCAGGAATCCGCATTCCGGCTAGTTCCTCGGCAGCGGGACGCCCATTAATTCCATAATCTCGTTGGACTTTGTCTTGAAGCTCGATATGCGGTACGACTCGAGATCAAACAGGAGCGGGACACCTTCTCCGGAGAGCATGGAGTCCAGGGTCTCTAGTAAGTCCAGCTCCTCGCATACCGGGAGCACCGCATCACATTTCGAAAATATCAACATGGCCTTATCCGGGTCTTCCATGAGGTCAATGACATGGGGCTCGTCGCATATGGACAGTGCAGGGGCCTCCACCTTCCTGTCTATAACGATCGTCTCGTATCCGACCTCATGACCCAGAAACGTTGCTTCCATCCCCTGTAGTGCTCCTCCCACTATGCAGAGCCTCATCCTATGCGCCCCAAGGCCTGTGAGCGTCTAGGTAGGAGACATACTCGGTGTCGGTGGCGGGCCTGAACCCGTTCTCGTCTAGCATCTCGAACACGTGCTCCACGGAGCGGTTCCCGTTCTCGATATCCAGCTCGTGCTGCGCCACGCCGGCCATGTTCCTGTTCTGTGGAAATATTGATGTTATCACGTTGGCCCCGGCCATGAGCCTGGTCCTGAGCCCGGCTATGCCCTCCACATCGAGGCTGCAGGGGATGAGCTTGTCCGGAAAGAGTATCCTCATGACAGCGATGGCCTTCAGCTCCATGGTGGAGCCATTGGAAGTGCTGTTCTGCATAGGGGTGCCTTCCTGGGGCACGAAAGTCATGGCGCGGATCTGCTGGCACCCCAGGCCGCCCATTCTGAGGATGGTGTCCGCACCGTCGTTATCGTTCTCCCCGAGGCTGATCATTATGCCGTCTTCAGCCAGCAGCCCGGCCCCCATCGCCCAGACCTTCTGGTTCAGGCGGTCGTCGTAGCTCTGGTCAACGCGGAGCGATTCGAACATTCTGCGGTTGTAGGTCTTCTGGTAGCAGGCGTGCCAGTCGGCGCCGGCCTCTTTGATTAGCGGGAAGATGTCCTTGGGCAGCGCGTCGGGGGATGACATGATGCTAATGTCGACCTAGTCGCGCACCGTGGAGATGATGTCCAGCAGGCGCCTGTAGTCATCGGCGTACATCACTGGGTCCTCTCCCATGGTGAGGTCGACTAGATTGATCCAGGCATCTTTCAGGCTCCCGGCCAGCTGCACAATCTCCTCTACGGATTTCCGATAACGCTCGATGCCGGTGTTGGACCTGCGGAAGTAACAGAAATTGCAGTTGTTCTTGCAGTAGGTGGAGAAGTACACGAACCCGTAAGTGAACACCTTCCTCCCGAACAGTCTGTCGCGGACGCCGGCGACTGTCTCGAAGAGGGCCTCCGTCTCCCCACTGTCGGTAGTCGAAAGCAGGCGCGTCACTTCGACCGTGCTGAGGTACTCCCCACTCACAGCCCTGTTCAGTATGTCCTCTACCTCGTTCATCCACACACAACCTTCCTCGAGCATCAGTCTATCTTGAGTCCGTCCAGGTAGGTAGTGCTCTTGCCCGTTTTTCTGGTGCTACTCTTTCCATCCCTGAGCATCAGGAGCCTTTCTAGTCCAAAGCCGATCTCAGCCCAGGACTCATGGATGTCATGCGCGGCGTCCAGTATGTGCGGTCCGACCACCCCCGACGCGACCTCGGTGTCACCGATGTTCACGTCTAAGGTCTCCACGTAGACATCTGACTTCTCATGAGACATGGTATACTCTAGCCTAGCGGCGGTTATGACATTGTCGATGTAGGTCTTCAAGCAGTCCGTCGAGTTCCTGTCGGGGCCCATGTCCACCAGGTTCAGCATGGTGAACTCCTCCAGGTAGTGGGTGCTTTTGGATTCCTTCCTAAAACAAGAATCCATCTCGAATATCTTGACGGGCCCGTGGGCGTGGTTCCTGAGCTTCCTCATCACTACGTAAAGATTGGGTGCCAACATGGGTCTGAGGCACCGTTTGTTGTCTATGAAGAACACCTGCTTGTACAGCGAGTGGTCAGTTGTGATAGTCATCTTTGTGAGGGCACTGGTCGAGATGATAATCGGCGTCCTCACCTCAATAAAGCCCCTAGCGGTGAGCTTCTCCGCGATGGCCGCCTCGAGAAGCAAGAGGTCGTGCCTGCGGGGGTTGGTTATTAACTCCGAGATTCCGGCGTCGTTGACCGCCTTGGTCTTCGACATCAGTTTGGAGAACTGCTTGTCGCGCTCCGCGGCATCCGGGAAGTCCATGTCCGAACGGTCCTCGTCGCTGTATTCCATCAAGTGCTGAATTTGTGGGTCTGTAAATCCAACCATGTTCTCAACCGGGTGTAAAAGGCGAAAGGCCGGGGTGTCGATCCCCGCTGACTAGGTTTTAGAGACCCGCTGGTCGCCGGACCGCCCTCTACTGAAAATATGACCCGTTAGGACACTATATAACGGTTTCTGATTTAACGTTATCCGGTTCAAGATTTCAATTTTTTCATTTTTGGGTTCTATACGATTTAGAGCTGAAAAAGCGAGTTTAGAAACTTAGACCAAACCAGGCAAACCAGA
>CAZXOR010000127.1:0-3797 GCA_964642395.1 uncultured Methanomassiliicoccales archaeon
CATACGGTGGGTGGTGTAAGAGAACGACTGGCGGATTAACCGCCAGTCTCTTACTTGATTAATGTTTCGGTCCTCCGACGTCCCGTTCAGACAATGGAGGAGATCAGAGCTAACGCGACCATATAGTTCAGAATGTATCTGATTACCAGCCTTATTACCTCGCCAATGATGCTTCCACGGTGACGTCAGTCGTATTCTTGGTCAGAGTGTATTATATGACCAGCAGGATTAAGGCCACGAAGCCAATGACCACCCAAGACGATAGTGACTAGGAAGGCCACCGTAAGGGCGACCTTCATCGCCTTCTTCTTTTCCTTCTCGACGTTTACGTAGGCTGCGCACCCTTACGGGTCTGCTAATGGGCCGTACTCAGGCCGAAACGAAACACTGGGACCCTAGTCATAGCTGTATGAGGGTCAGAACCTGGCACCCCCGTCGATCTGTGTGCCGCAGTTCTTGTAGTACATGTTGCTCCAGCGAATATAAAGCTGCTACGTGTGCGGTCGCGGACGCATAATCCAAGCATAAGGTGTCCATCACCTCGGCATGGTATACGATGTGTAGTCACAGTTCACATCAGACGGGTAGAATCTCAAGACTATGCCGTCTGGCAGGCCGCCTATCAGCATCTTTCCACTCGAGACCACTCTGCACTCCAGTGTCAGAGGGAAACTGGGCGATCGTCGAACTGAGACCCTCTTGAGTTCTACCAGTGTAAGGCCGCACCCCGACACCTTGTCCACATCCCTCCCAGAATTCGAGCCGCAGTATCCGAGAATCCTGCGGTTCGTCCCGCCAGACGGGATGTTGATAGTAAACTCCGGGTTAGGTCGATCAGGGTGCGAGTGTGCCTCCCGGTCCTCACATACCGGTGATGATGAGGATGTTTCAGACTATACCGAGAGCACCTTCATCCGATGGTCATTGTGTCCACCTGATCGTCGATCGAGGACTTAAGCAGGACGCCGCTGCTAGATAGCGCAGATGTCAGTGCTTTGGAACATTTGTTGATACCCATTTCCTTGCGAAATGCTGGTGATTCCATACGGAGAGTATCTGCGGATGGTATGAAGAATACAGCAGTGACGGAGATATGATGGTGGGGACGGGGTCGGGGCCCCGGTTTCACGGATCAGATTAGGTCCTCGAAGCCCTCAACGATCTTCGGGAACCTTTCCTTGACGATTTTCAGCAGGTTGTAGACGTTGACCTCACCGATGTCGGAGTCCTTGATCATCCTGATGAACTCGTCAATGGTTTCGTCGTCCAGGCTGGCCAGCTTCTCTTTGGCCATCCAATTTCTAAATAGTTTGTCCTCCATTTTGTCGCGCCACATCTTCTCGTAGAGCATCAGAGCCTTCTTGGAGAAATTGCCGGTCTTGGCGCACTCGGTCAGGACCTTACCGGCGTACATGCCGGTCCTGCAGGCGTGACAGATGCCCCCGCCGGTGATGGGGTCAATAATCCTGGCGGCATCTCCGACTAGGACGATGTTGTCGTCGACGGCGCAGTCCAGACCGGGGCACGTAGACACAAACCCGCCCACGATCTCCAGGATTTGCCCCTTGCTCAGGCGGGGGTCCCCGGCGATGAACTTGTCTAGGTAGTACTTAGCATCGCCATTGCCCTTGCAGAATCTGCCCATAACGCCGATGCCGACGTTCGCCACACCCTCGCCCTTGGGGAAGATCCAAATGTACCCTCCGGGGGCGACGGAGCCTATGACGAACTCGCAATAATCCGGAACGCAGTCTATGTTGACCATCCTGTACTGAATGCAGGAGTCGATATCGTTCATCTTGAGAGTGGTGTCAATGCCGGCCCACCTGCCGACCTGGCTTTCGTACCCGTCGGCTCCGACGATGCATTTGGCGCGAATATCGATCTCCTCGCCCATACTCCTGGCCTTGATCCCCACGATCTTCCCGTCCTCACGGATGACCCCAATGCAGGATGTGCGCAGCATAATCTGGGCGCCGACCTTGGCGGCATCCCTTGCGAGAGCCTTGTCAAACAGGTGCCTTTCCAGCACGTACCCCACCTCGGAGCCCGCCTTAGACTCGTTCAGCTGGAACGTGGTCCCCTGGGGGGACTTGATGATCGCCCCTTTCATGTCTCCGCGAATCCACATGGGCTCGAGCTTGATACCAACCTCCTCCAACCACTTCTTCGAGACGCCCTCGGCACACCTGAGGGGCGCCCCGATCTCAGCCCTTTTCTCGATGAGGATTGTCTTCAGACCGCCCTCGGCGCAGTACCTGGCAGCCATGGTTCCACCAGGACCAGCCCCAACAACAATTATGTCACATTCATATGTTTTCATATTATCACTTCAGAGAGAGCGCGGCGACGGGGCACAACTTGACGCACCTTCCGCACCTGACGCAGTCGTCGTTGAACTCCAATATGAAATCGTTCAGGAATATCGCGTTCTTCGGACAGGAACCTACACATCCCCCGCAGTGGAGGCATTTGTTCAAATTAACCCTCATTTCACATCACCTTGGGAACATGTTTGGGTTACTGGTCGTCCTTGGGAGTGATGAGTGCGGCTGTCAACTCCTCGGCATCCTTGGCGTGGGTCTTCCTCCACTCCGCCAACGGAATGGAGAACTTCGCCTCGATCTCCTTACGGTACTCAGGCCCAGAGTTGTAGGCGCAGAACGGAAAGATACGGCAGTCAGGAGAGATGTAGTGGACCCCACAGCGCCTGACTCTCTCGATGTCGTAGTTATAGCTGTCCTGGAAGTGCATGCCGGCGATAAGCATCATCTTCCAGGAGAACTGGGCCAGGGTGTCCTTAGACTTGTCGGACATGACGTCCTTGATCGTGGTCATGAACTTCAGCTTGGTGAGACCCTCCGGCATCTTGGACTCGTCGACACAGCTGTTCAGCAGTTTGATCAACTTGGCGACATACATCTTCTTGAATTTGGAATTCTCGGCCTTGTCAGCGATCTCGTTGAGTCCGGTGGAGAACCTGGCCACGTCCACGAACCTGGGGAAGGGCACGATGTTACCTGTGTTATCCTGGAACAAGTAGGTGGCGATCCCGCAGTGGGGGTGGGTAGTGAAGGTAACTTTCGTTTCTCCCAGGATAATGGACGCGAACTTGGAGATCGGCGCGACCACAGGGACGGGGTACCAGTCGTCCTTGGTGGCGTAACCGGTCTGCTCTTCTACGCACCTGACCAAGTCGGGGAGGGTAAACCTACCGGTCTGAACCTCCTCGTTGGTGACTCTACCGGTGAACGCCAGGGGCTGGAAGTTAACCCCTCTGACGACGTCAGAGTTGTCGAAAGCGAACCTAATGATGTCGCCAACGGTGTTATCGTTCATACCCATGCCGACCACGGGCACAAGCACGATGGACGGGGGCTTGATACCCTCTTCCCTGAGCTTCCTACAGTTGTCGATGACGCCCAGCTTGATATGCATCATCTTCCTGCCTCTAAATCTCATGTAGACCTCGTCAGTTAGCCCGTCGAACTAGAGGTAAATGGTGTTCATGCCCGCCAGCTTGGCATCCTTGAGGAATCCGTAGTCCTTGGCGAACTTGATCCCGTTGGTGGCAACCTGCACCTGGGCGAAGCCGAGGTCGTGGGCGTCCTTTATGACGTCAATGAACCCAGGGTACACTGTGGGCTCGCCCCCGGCGAACTGCACAGCAGTGCACTTGATGGGGCGCTCTGACCTGAGGGCGACCAGCATGCTGTGGACCTCGTCGAAGGAGGGTTCGTACACGTACCCCGCGTCGTTCGCGTTGGCGAAGCAGATGGGGCAGTTCATGTTGCACC
>CAZXOR010000128.1:0-3791 GCA_964642395.1 uncultured Methanomassiliicoccales archaeon
GTCCAGGGTCCGGGGGCGGTACTTCTCGGTCCAGTCCATCACTTCACCTCTGACGAGTAGGCCACCCTGAACAGGTCCATGACCTGGAAGAAGTACACCTCCACGCACAGTATGGACATCAGGAACGTGGACGAGTAAAGGCTGAAACCGTTCACATAGAACAATACCAGGGATATGACCAGGAACATAATCCCCTTAGACCACTCTTTCAGCATCAGGTGACCCAGGCCGAATATGTTGAAGAACCCGGGCAGTAGGGCCAGGATGAGTGCCAGCGTCCCGTGCTTCTGGAGCTTAAACTGGGGGTAAGCCATCCTTGGGAGTTCCTTTCCGCAGGTGCCGCAGAACGTGGAGCTCGGGGGGATGTCGGCACCGCAGCTGGGGCAGATGCCCAGAGGCATACCGATGCGGTCGTCCACAAGCGTGGCCTTCTTCCTAAGGCAGCCGCAGCTGGGGCAGAAATCCATGTTATCGGGGATCTCGTTCCTGCAGTCGTGACAGATGTACCTCATTGAATCACTTCATCGGCGAGATGCATACGGTAGATTCCATCTTGGCACTCCACCTTTATACTTTCGCCGTACAGTTCGGATATCCTGTCATCGGTTAGCAGCTCCCCCTTGCCCCCATCGGCGAAGATACGCCCGCCCTTCACCATCACGATCCTCTCCACGGACACGGGTATGTCGGTGAGCTCGTGGGTGATCATGACGATGCTGATGCCCCGGTCGATCAGGATGTCGAACATAGCCCTGAATCTGGACTTCATCACGATATCCAGTCCGGTCATGGGCTCGTCCAGGACCAGAAGGTCTGGTTTTGTAACCAGGGCCCTGGCAATCAACGCCCTCCTCATCTCGCCCAGGGAAAGGTTCTCGATTTCCCTGTCTAGGAGGTTGTCGATCCCCATCATCACCGCTGCCTCGTACACAGCGCAGACCATGTCCTTCGTGACTGTGTGGTTCCTGAAGACGTCCAAGCTGTTGAAGAATCCGGAACAGATTACCTCATTGACGCAGGTGTCGCCACGGAACATGCTCTGGAGATCCATGGAAACGACCCCCATCCTCCCCCGGAGCTCGAAGAGGTTCCACCTCTCCTTCCTGAAGATTCTGATGCTGGCGGGGTCATCCTCGTCGTAGAACGGGCGTATGTCTCCGCAAAGAAGCTTGATGAGTGTGGTCTTTCCGGAACCGTTGGGTCCGATGACGGCCACATTCTCTCCCTTGCAGATATCCAGGTCGACAGACCTGAGGATGTGCCTCCCGCCCCTGACTACAGAGACGTTCCTCAGCTCAAGAGCATTCTCCATGACTGGACGATAGCGATGGAATACTTAACCCTCGGGTCCAGCGGCTTACTCGTGGATGCCCTTGATGCACTTGTCGATGGCAACGAAAAGACTAGCGACCTGCTTGCCGGCCGGTGTGAGGGTGACGATAGTGGAGCGGGTGACCATGTCCGTGTCCTGGGTGATCAGTCCGATTTTTTCGAGGTGGTTGAGCTTATCTGGCATCCTGGGATTCGACGACACCCCTTCATAGATGTCGATCTTTCTGCTTGGTCCGTTCACTCCGAGGAACATGAGCATCGCTATCATGTGCTTCTCCTCGAAGGTCGTCACTCCATCGGTATTCTCCCTTTTAGACATCGTTCTCCCTCCCTTCAGATCTAGTTATAATAGTATTCATTGGATTTAAAACTTAAGTTCAAAATTATTGACGCAATATTTAAATGAGTCTGTTAAACTCAAATAAATTCGTACTTAATTAGTTCAAACATAGAGTATTTTCTGACACTTATGACATTAAATCAACATTTGCCTATTGATGGAATATAAATGGACATTTATGTCTCATTACTCGGTCCCAACTGCCTCCGCGGCCTGACGCCTCTCCGTCATTCTGAAATAGAGGAGGGACAAGACCATCACTGCGATGGACAAGGGCAGCGTGAACATCAGGGCGTCGGTGCTCGCTAGCACCGTGTCTGGGAACAGAACACTCTGCCTGATGATCCACTCACAGATAGAGAAGAACACGCAGGTGCTGGAGTTGACGAACAGCGCGAAAAATAGGTACACGGCGAAACCTATCCCCATGCTGACCATGGCCGCCTTCCTGCACGGGTTCTTCGAGTACATTGCGTGGAAGTACGTTGGAAGTAGCGCCGTCGCGGTCATCCCCATGAACACGTACGTGGCCTTGGCGATGATGTTGTTGGGCATCGGGTAGCAATACACCACCGTCAAGACCATGATCATCACGATAACTACGCGGTTAAGGTTCACGAACTGGGAGTTATCAGAGAAATGGTCCTTCCTGTTCTTCCACACCGTATAGAGGTCGTATCCGCCGGCAGCACCAATGGTGTGCAGCAGGGCGTTGATGGTCGAGATCGCGGTGCAGACCAGAGACAGTAAAAACACGGAGACGAACACATCGTCGAACAAGATCCCGCTGAAGACCTCCAGAATGAACTGGGAGATGATGAAGTTCGTGCCGAACTCTAGGACATCGCTGACGTACTCGAAGGCGGTCATGTCGTGGTTGTCCATGAAATATATGTTGGATAGGGCACCCATGGTGTAGGCAGATCCGACGATGGCGATCATGAAGATGAACCCACGATCAGGGACTTGTTAAGGTCCCTGTCGCTTTTAGCGGACATGAATCTGACGGCCAGCCGGGGCTGCGTGAGTGCCCCGATGCTCACTTCTAGCAGGAATGTCGTGACCACGGTCAGTCATTCCCTGGAACTAAGGTCGGCGAAGATGGCCCATCCGTTGAACTCGTCTTGCACGCCCAGGTCGCCCAGCAGTAAGTTGCTGATAGTGGTGTCCTACAACCTGTCCAGTGCGGAGTTCCCGGTGGTGACACCGCCGAAGTAGGCGTACGTGACCAGCAGAATGATCACTATGCCTACAAACATGATTGCTGCCTGGAACGCGTCGTTGTACATGACAGCAATGATGCCCCCGTAGACTACGTAGACGACGATCGCCAGCACTATCGGGATGTAGTCGTAATACTCAGTGAGTCCTGTGATGACAGTCAGGGAGTTTACATCTTCCTTCAGTACGGCGGCTGTGTAGATAGGCATCATCACGATGATCAGAATCGCCGTAAATGTCATGATGCCCTTGGATTTGTAAACCTTCTCGAAAAGGTCGGCGTATGTGGATGCCCCGAGCTCCCTACTCTTCCTGTGGGTGAGTCTTCCAAATACAAGGAACGCAACAATTAGTCCATGAAGAGATTCAGCAGGCAGAGCCACATCACGGACATCTCGTGGACCGTGGCCTGTCCGTCGAACCCTATGACAACGGAGGCCAATAGGAAAGTGGCCCCGTAGGAGAGGGCAATGATGACCGGATCAGTTTTGTTGCAGCCGAGCAGGAACTTCTCGTTGCTGCGGGTCTTCTTGTAGCCATACCATCTGAGCACGGGGGTGATGACCAGGAACACTCCGGTCATTACCCCGAACACCGTAAAGTTGACACCGTCATTCATCGTCTTCCTCCTCTCCCCTTCCATTCAAGAAGTCGTAAACCACGCAGAATGTTATGCATAGGAAACTTCCCACGTACCCTCTGATGATTCATGGATCTGTCAATCCGAAAAAACTTTATTTGCTCATCAAATGACGTGCTAATATGTAGCACAGTTATGACAACATGATAGATTTGATATATAATGGTTAGCAGGTGTGTTCTAACTACACAGTTCATTAACACAGACAACTCCGAGTTCGCATGCGAACTCGGAGTTGTCGGCTGGACAAACCTGTAA
>CAZXOR010000129.1:0-3778 GCA_964642395.1 uncultured Methanomassiliicoccales archaeon
CAATGAGGTTGACAATTATCTCGTACGATGTCAGAGGCTTCCTGCGCCAGTTCATATTAATGAACGAGATGGACTGATGTCACAGATGGACAATGGTTTCCGAACGCCTGCAAGAACGGTCAGAAGGGGTCGTCCAGACCCTCCTGGCCAGGGGTGAGGTCGATGTGAACAAGAGGGGTGTCGTGAGCTTCATCTCGCTGCACTTCGTCTGCCAGCGCGGTACGAGAGACATTGTGTCCTTACTAATGGAGAACAGCGCGGACGCCTGCACCACATCCAATGACAGAATCACCCCGCTGCACATGTGCGCCCGCAGTGGGAACAAGAACAATCAGGATATTGATAGACGCTGGGGCAGATGTAAGTACCACGGACAGGAACGGCAAGACTTCGCTGATGCGGTTCGTTTCTGAGGGCAAATCGAACACCGCGCAGCTTATCTTTAGGATGGGAGTGGACCCGACGCTCAAAAACAACAAAGGCTACTCTGCCATGGACATCGCCACTTTCAAGGGCCTCAAGTCGCTCATCGCGCTCTGTCCGGAACGGACGGAGCTGCTACGGTGATGGACTTTATGGGCAACATGTCGCTGCACCAGGCCTGCTGGAACGGCCAAGACGAAGCCGTGTGCGTACTGATTGAGAAGGGAATGAATGCGAACGATCGGTAAGACACTGATTGCCGCCGGAATCGACGTGAACAGCGAGAATGATGTTGGGTCGACCCCATTGATCCTGGTCGCCAGGAATGACAGGAACGACTTCACCAAGATGCCGCTGGCTTCCGGCGCTGACTCTGACGCGGCAGACAACGACGGATACACCGCGCTGCACTATGCTACGGAGGTCTGCTTCACCGAGATCATAGAGCAGCTGCTGACGGTCGGTGCTAATGGATGATACCTTGGGCGTCGGATGCCACGCCGAGTCGCTGACCAGGTGTGACCTTCGATGATGCAAAGGAGACTGTCCCCATCCGAATTCGGGAGATGTCAGTGGCGGTCCACCATTAAATCGGAAGAAACGGGAGGGCCTCTCCTCTCCCTACATAAACCATCGTTCGGAGATCTTCCGGACGGGAGGATATCCGCGGAAAGGTGACGTGCGAGTCGGGAAACCGGCTCTTTTCCCAGATTTTCAAGGTCAGTTCCTAGTCTTGGCGATAGTCTCATCCACGTAACCCTGCCAGACCTACTCCATGTCGGCGCAGTCCATGGTGTCGAGAACATATTGGGCGAACGAGTCACCGATAGCGCTGGTGCTTCTCCCTGTCATGATCAGCTTCTTCTCGAACTGGGTGCAAACGTCCAGGGTTATGTCGAGTTTCTTGGCCTTTTCACTCTCGCCGATGTGGTCCATCATCAGGGCCAACAACCTTGATCATGCTGCAAGAGTCGGCGTACTGGGTGCAGCCCTATGTGACCATCCCGGGGACAAAGTCGTGGATGGCCTTGAACATGGCGTACATCTTTCCGAGGTTGGCGGATCCCATTGTCCTGACGCCTCCCTAGATCTGGGCAGTCTCGTCGGTGATGATGTCGCCATACAGGTTGAGTAGGACGAAGACCTTGAAGTTGCTCCTCCTGGTAGAGTCGATCAGCTTGGCGGTAGTGATGTCCATGAATCAGACGTCGTGCTTGACCTCGGGATAGTTCTCGGCGATCTTGTCGGTAAGGTCGACGACGAGCCCGTCGGTTGTCTTGATAATGTTCGCCTTGACGATGATGGAGATGTAGTTCTTCCCGGTCTTCTTCGCGTGCTTGAACCCAGCGCGGACGATCCTTTCGGTCCCCTACTGGGTGACGATGCAGAAGTCCATGGTCAGATTGTCGGATACGAAGAACCCGTCGCTCCCCAAAGCGTAGGACCCCTCAGTGTTCTGTCTGAAAAAGGTCCAGTCGATGCCGAGCTTGGGAACGGACACCAGTCTGACATTGGCGGATAGGTCCAGTCCTTCCTCATAGCGATGTTGACGGATTCGAAATTGGGCCATGGGTCACCTTTGGCAGGCGTGGTGGTAGGCCCCTTGATAATGATATGGCACTTTTTGAGCTCCTAGAGGGTGTCGTTGAGGATGGCCTTCATAATCTCGGCCCTCCTCTCGATGGTGAGACCATCGATCTGCCTGATCTTCACCTTGCCGGTGACGATCTTGTCGGCCAATAGGCACTCCATGACCTTCTGGGCAGAGGCGCATATGTAGAGGCCGACACCGTTCTCTCCCCCCACAAATTCCGATAATCAGCTTGTCGAGCTTGGAGTAGTTGATCCAATCCCCATCAGACTTGAATACTTTGATCCTCTCCAGCTGCTTCCTTACGAGGGTGCCGAATTTCTTCTGCGCCGCCTGGACGACTTTCTCGTCGACCATTTGTATTGTTAGGGGATGGTAACATCACATTTAATGCGCGCGAGGGGGCACTGGTAAACATTCGGACGGGTCGTCGTGTGCAGATCCTGTTCACCATTAACACGGTCACGTGTCCATTCTGCCTTTGCGGTAGCTCGCATATGCGACGACTCCTGCGTTCGAGGCACCCATAACGAGGTCCCGGAACTCCACCAAGGTTATGTAACCGAAGGCCCCGTCGGAGCAAAGGACCAGCCTGTGCCAATCCTCCCCGATCCAGGACACCGTGGTCTCGTCCACATGGCCCCTTCCCATGTAGCGGCTGAGCAGGTGGCTCATCAGGTGTGTGTTCATTCCGTCCCGGTGATCAGGCCGTTACGAAACATGTTCTCAATAGGGGAGTCGTTAACCGTCTTGGAAACGGCATTGGCGTAAACGGAGTAGCAACGGTTGTCGCCTATGTGGACTGAGGTATAGGTCCCGCTGGCAGCCAAGACCATTGAGAGCATTGTTCCGCCCCCATGGCACCTGTTGGCTACCCTACGATTAAGCACATTCGGTGTCCGACGAAGAGACAATATTGAATCATCAGCGTCTTGAAGGGCCGAATCCGATGCTCACTCGACTAGACCGTCACAGACGATTGCCATCGCCTTCTCGCCGTTCCTCATGCCGCCTATGCCATCGCACACTGCGACTATGAGCATGTCCGGGGCGTCCATCTCCGCATGTGCCAGCACGCCTCCCAAAGTCTCCCCTATGATCCTCCTGGAGGACACGGCGACCCAGGCAAAGAGATCCTGGTTCGCCTGCATCCTCTCACGGTCAACGCGGTAACGTCGTATGGGTCTCCGAACAGCCACACCTCCATGGTACCACCGCGCGGGACATGGCGATATGGGTAGAAGCAGGTGTCTGTCCTACCGCGGGATTGTATAGATATACGGAACATTCAATGATCTTGAAGCGCGACTGGGATGCTCTCCCACATCTGAAGCTCGTGACATCCATAGGCTCCTCGGAAACCCTCGCGTACTTGTTGGAAATGTGTTACTGCAGGCTCGGCGTAGAAGAGGACAGGTCCGAGGCGTTCAGGCTCAAAACCATTGGCGCCGAAAGGGAAACTTCTACTGCATCTACACCCTAAGGCTGATGTACCTCAACGGGGTGGCCGTGGAGACTGACCACGGAGGGAGCTGGGGCTCCTGAGCTCGTAAACGACAGGAAGTACCCCCAGGCGGTCAACGCGATGGACTTGCTCTACTTAACAGGCACCCGCGTCTAGAGAGACGTGAGGAAGGCCCTCCCCAGGGGGAAGATGTCCAGGTCCCGCTTCTGAACCGCCATCTGTTGAGAAATATTCCTGAACCCTGTATATGATTCAGGATAGAAACTTGAATAACCAAGAATTGAGTTGGATTGATTTAT
>CAZXOR010000130.1:0-3776 GCA_964642395.1 uncultured Methanomassiliicoccales archaeon
GCGACCCTCGGGAGAGGGTCGCAGGACTGAAAACAAGTCCGGAAAACAGTTGAATTGGTCTAGATCCATACAAAGAGGCGTTTACCACATTAATTTGCTCGGTATTATAGTACATCACCGTAAAAAACTTTTGTATTATTGATAAACTGGCAAAGAAGCGACTTGTGACTGGATACGGGCTCAGAACATCGAGGTCAGCTGGAGCGTGATTCCATCTAAGAAGAGATGATGTGGGCCTTCTCCACCACACAGTACTCGGATACCCAGAACGTGTAGGCAACTCCCATGTCTGTGATTGTCCACATCCTGACCTCCATTCCATCGATGAACTTCATTTCTATGCGCTTGTAAAGCGTTTGAAGCGGGAGGTCGTCTGATCCGAACACGAGTCCGAAAGACTCGAGAGCATGCCGTCGGAAGTGCCGATGCTCATTGTGAAGGTGTAGGTGTAGAAGTTGGAGTTTTCCGGTGTGTAGACTGCCTTGGCGGTTCTCATGCAGTCCTACCAGCCACATGTGCCCTCAAGAGAGTGGTGGCGTGTTGTTTCGTGGGGGTCCAGATCATCCATGACCATATAGAACATGAATACGGCGCCCACCATCAGGATGACTACTATTGACACCGCCCCGTCCCTATGCACATCCTGTTTGCCATTTGAAGCCTCCAATTATCACGAATAATAAATTTAAAAACATGATAGACATAATAATAGAAAAATCATGTTATTGATGTTTAGTCCCGCCACATGGAAATGATGTACGGATGGGAATACCAAAGACCTGGACCTGATGTTCTCCGAACCGAGGAGGACGATCCGCGCTAAGGTCGTGCCAATTTTTATTGCCATGACCATGGTCAGCGTCAACCAATTCGCGGACACATTCTGGGTGTTCGGGTTGGGAGTCAGGCCCAGCGAGGTCATGTCGACGATCTCGTCGGTATATTGGCTGGTGGCCTACATCAGAATTGGCGTAGGTGTCGGGGCTACGACCACCATTTCCTTCCGCCTCGGCCGCGGGGAGACGGACCGGACAGACAGACTGACGGGGGGGGGGAGCAGCCTAGCCCTCGGGCTCCTTCTGTCCGTGGCAGCATCTTTCATCCAGCTGCCGAATCCAATCATAGATATTGTTGGGACCTCCGAGGTGTCCAAACTCTGCGTATCCTACGTGCTACCGATGTTAATCCTCTTCTCGGCCATAGTCCTAGAGTCCGTCATCTGGGGAGCTCAGAGCCGAAGGTGCGGTGAAAAAGTCCACGGTGGTCTAGTTGCCCGTCGCCATCCTGAATATGGTTATGAACGATACTGATATATGGCCAGGGTATGGTTGTCATTAGGGCTGAGCTGGCAACTTCACTGGCCGCGCTGATCTCTCTTACACTTTAAAAATCGACCCGTATAGGTAGTAATTTGAGAGTTTTTGAACCTAAGTCTGTTAGTTGATACCTGTACGTAAATATACACGCGCACGTGCACACAAGCGTACGTGTGTGCGTACAGGCATCAACTGACAGACTCAGACTCGACATCTACGATTAGGTAGAGCTGTGACTGGACGGTTATGATAGTCCTCCGGAGCATAATTGCCCATTCTCAAGCCTATGTAGAACCACGGACTTTCGATTCCAGTGAGGATGTTAACAAGTCCGTCCAAATTTTCGTCGAAGTACGTCTGAGTCTCTACGCTAGTGTTATCTACTCTGGTACGATTGTGCGAGATGCGATACACATCCTGAAAATTCACATCTCTGGTGATGCTGCGCTTTCTCAAAATTTTGTCATTCCTCGGGCATTGGACGACGCCTTGTATGTCGCAGGATTCACATATCATAAATCGATCCAACTCAATTTCTAGTTATTCAAGTTTCGACCTCGAATCATATAGAGGGTTATCGCGAATATTCTTCAAAAAGCTCACAAATTACTACCCACACGGGTCAATTTTAAGGAATAACAGGGGGTGTGGGGATAGGCCAGATTATAAGAAGGGATGGGATGCACTCTACAGCCTGGCCTATCCCAGCAATGTAAAATGAGTACGTGACTATAAATACTTATCCGAAAAATTAAGATGTTCGTGGACTCTATATGATTCAGAGTTGAAAAGGCGATTGCAGAAACTTAGACAAACCAGGCAAACCAAAATTATTGTAGGAAGGCGGCGCTTGGTTTCGGGATGCAAACATCTATGACGGTGGCTCTCATCGAGCACTTGATATACAAATAACTTCCTCTCGTACTGGTGCACTTTGCAGAGTGTCCCGCACACGGGGCACTCATATATTCGACGTTTAACATCTATGATCAGATACAGTTCCTCCATGACCGGACGATCATGATAGTCCTCAAGGACGGAATCGCCCATTCTCAGGTATGAACCACAGACTTTCGATCCCGGTGAGGATGTTGACGAATCCATCCGAATTCCCGCCAAAGTACGTCTGAGTGTCTACGCTAGTGTTATCTACCCGTACGATTGTGAGAGATGCAGACACATCCTGAAAATTCACATCTTTGGTGATGCTGCGCTTTCTCAAAACTTTGTCATTCCTAGGACATTGGGACGAACGCTTTGCATGCCGCAGGATTCACAGCCATAAATCAATCTAGTTCAATTCCTAGTTATTTAAGTTTTAACCTTGAATAATATAAAGGATCAACACGGCCTCGCCGAAACTGTCAATAACGACATACATACCATCCGCAGGATGGTCAGGGAGTTTAAGAACATCGAGTATTTTATCACAATGGTCTACCTCTACAACGGCAGACTGAAGATCTTCTTCGACTGAGATAGTGACTGTCTCAATCATCAAACAGGCGCTTGGCCGAGGGATGCTCCGCATCCCGAAACCAAGCACCGACTTCCTACAACAATTCTGGTTTGCCTGGTTTAGTCTAAATTCCTGAACTCGCCTTTTCAACTTTAAATCATATAGAATCCGTGGTTGAATGCCTCGTCACACACCGCTCGGCAGGTGTCCAGATCTACGTCGAAAATCTCGGCGAACACCCTGTAAGCGTAGGACTGAGAGTGGGTCATGGCCATGTACGAGCCGATGGTCATTACTTTCAGTACCTCGTCCTTGGTGGCGCCGGCTTCCACGGTGTACCTAGACTACACCCCCAGGCAGTGTTTCCCGCTCAGCGCAGACGCCGCCACGGCGTACAGGAACATGTCCTTCCTGGTGATAGCAGCATTTCCCTCTATCAGTGTGCGACTTACCTCCACCATGGGTAGGAACATGTCCGGTCTCTCACTCAGCACCTGGTTCACCGCCGGGACGAACCAGTACCTCTCACTGGTCGCCCTCAGCACCCTATTCGTCTTTCTGATCGTCTCTGGGTCTTACTCTATACACGAGTATTACGGTGTGCGATAGTAACAGGAAATGCCCATCAAGTGACCGCACAGTGCCCTGTTTATCCCCCTATCCCGGGGTCTTGTGGCCACGGCCTCGCCGCAGAAGACCAGATATGAACAACCAGACGCTGATGGCCATCTTCTCGGTGGCCGGTGTAAGGAATGGGTACAATGACGTCTATTACGAGTTCGCTCCGTTCTGCAACTTCAATATCAAGTGGACGCGCTCCTATAGCTGGATCCTTCGAGATCAGCAATTACCTTTCCAATGCCCCCCCCCCAGGATGTGGTGGCGTCCCTTGCTTCGTCTGTATTAATCCTAATTTTTCGGAATGCGTTTAACTAGGTGCCCGGGTAACGTCCCCTTTATACCGATCGTTAGGTGACCTCTGTCTGAGCTAAACGTCTCGA
>CAZXOR010000131.1:0-3739 GCA_964642395.1 uncultured Methanomassiliicoccales archaeon
GGTACAGGGACCTCACCGAGGAGGAGCGCACCGAGCTCATGAGGGAGCTGGGACTTTGATGGTCAGGCCACTCTCCGAAGCGGACATCTCGCATCTGATGGGAATCGCCGGGAGCGAACTGGGCGAGGACTATCTGGACAAGTCCGATTTCCTGGATGCTATGACCTGCCCGGAGCAGTTTTGCTTCGTGGGCCTGATCGACGGTCGGCCCGCAGGATTCGCCATCTGCCGGGTGTTCGGTCCAGAGGGGGAGGCGGATGTGCTGAGGCTCCCAGACTGTCCGGAGAGGGACGAGGTACTGGCACAGGCGAGGGTGGGCCTTCTGGACTCTGTGTCTGTCTCTCCCTCGGCCAAGGGCCGTCATCTAGGGACAGAGCTCTGTTCGGCATGCATGGACGAGTTCCTCTCCAGGGGATGCACAATGGTCTGCGCCATGGCCTGGGAGACCCGCGATGGCAGAACCAACATAGGGGGCATCCTCGCCAGACTTGGTATGGCTGAGGGAATCTCCGTGTGCGGGTACTGGAATCAGTTCGTTAAGCCCGGTGGCGTGGTTTGCCCGGTATGTGGCACGGATGCTTCGGCACGTTCTGGTACCTTATCGTCGACGACCCATGTTCGGTGGACCGATAGCAGGCTTCGAAGGATTTCAGTCAAAGTTCTGGAACGGTCATGAGTCATGTTCCATGATGACGGATAGCTATTCAGAACCCCCTTCTTCATCGACTGGTTTCTGAACGACATAGGCACATAAATAGGTTTAATTTTTTTTAACAATCTATTTCTATATTGTTACAACTAGGGATAATATTCAAATATTAATTGTACCTATTCCAGACAGGAAATGGGTACAGCGATGTCTATTGTCAAGGTTTACAACAAGAAGGCGGGAGTCACCTACGTCTACGAATCGGAGTCCTATTGGGACAAGGAGAAGAAGCAGCCCCGCAACAGGCGGAAGCTGATTGGGAAGATCAATCCGACCACTGGGGAGATCGTGCCCACGGGCAAACGTGGGAGGCCCGCCTCCGTCGCAGATGCGACGGAAGTCGTCCTCAACACTGATGCCACGGCGGACACAGAATACAGGGCCCTGCTGGCCGTCATAGACGAGAAGAACCGGGAGAATGCACTCTTGAGGGACAGGGTGCATGAACTCGAGTCCAACTGCAGGCGCAACGAGGAGACCATGCGTCGCCTGCGGGCCATACTGGATGAATCCGTGAACCCATGACGACTGGGGGCTCTGAACAGTTACTATCATCTATGGAATCAGTTCGAAGGTCTGCGTGACAGCCATGTTCGGCTCGTTGCGACGATTGTTCCACAACTATATCTTAGATAACGGTGTTTATTCTGTAATGGCCACGCATTTCGACATCCAAGGAGTCACGGCCGATTCCAAGACTTTCGCTCGCAGCTGTCATGTGAGACTAGGCACCGGGAGAGTGTCCTTCGATGTACCTCAAAAGGCAGGCAGCGGAAGTAACACGGATGCCGAATTCTATGAAGTATATCGTAAGATTTCTCCTGACACCATCAAGAAATCACTTGAATCTGAGCGGGCCAGTAGTAAACTCGATAGGGAGATAAGGAATCGTTGCAAAGGGCACTTTAGCATGCTTATGATGGATTACGACAGTAAGGAAATGGTCCCCACGTCAGAGATGGTCGAATTCCTTTCAGACATCCAATATCCTCACACCGACATCATAGTGACGCCCTCATGGCATTCGCTAATCTCTGGCAGCGATTCTACGAATGTGGGCCTCTATATGCGGTTGACCGATGAATATCTGACTGCGGCCAGTAGATTGAACAGCAAGCCAATCGTCGTAAGTATACCTCAAAGTCTTCCGCCCGAAAGGATCGGGGACGTGCTTTCCCATTACATCGAAAAGGATGTGACGTCCTTCTGCATCGATTCCCACAGCAGGTCTCTTCTCAAGGGCAGCTGGATGAGGAAGTTCCACACGTCGCTTGATAAGGCTAAGGAACAGTATGGAATCGAAAAGGAGTCTCTAATACTGTCAATCAATTCTTACCAGGGAATAGTCATGAGAAACGAAGGTCTAATCGAGGCTTGGGATTTCCTTGGTTTTTCGGCAGGTACCGACATCATCTGTGGAAAGCATACCTCGGCGTATTTCCGCAAAGATGATCAACAGGATGAGGCCCGGGATGAGCCGACGGTGGCACGCATTTTTCAACCGGACACATATTGCTATCGGAAGGTAGTCTGCGACAAGGAATCAAAAGACAAGATTACGGACCAATCCATTGGATTGCAGATAGCTGAGATGCCCACAATCAGAACCAGCATTGAGGAAGGTTGTTTGGAGGAGCTTCTCGGAACCAAGAGAATTTCTAAAGGAACTTTGGAGACCATTCTTTCCCTGAGAGGCCGTGGGACGAATTTGACACTGGATAGTTTTATCTAAGAAGATTCAGTAGTTCTTTCGAGAGTCTGAAGTCTCCTTTCTCCAGGTCATAGCCAATGTTTTGCTTTTCTCTGTCCGAAATCGCATCGATTCTGTTCAGATGCAGGACAAGGCCTACAGTCCCCGTGATGTTCAGGGTGATGTCAACATCCAAAACATCACGGATTTCTTGTAGTTTCCCTACTTTTGCGGCGATATTTTTGGCTACGCGGTCGTCGAGGACCAAGTAGTTCGGGACATCGTCGGCTGTCAGGACAAGGGCGGTAGCTATGCACGAGATTTCTCCCGACCCGAGGGTTTGGTAGTATCTTTTCAAGATGGATGAAATCCTGGCTATTCTGGGGTCGTCAGCAGTCTCGGTGGATTCGATAAGAGGGATTAGCCTGCCGTCCTCGTACTTCCAGCATTCCTCAACGACGGCTCTGGGAACGACGACGCCGTATCTGTCCAGAAGTATCGGCATCAGTTCGACGGATCTGATGTTCTTGCCTATGGCTGAGATCACAGAGTTGTCTATGATCTTCTTCATTCCTTCCACCTGATTTTGTTCCTTCTCAGCAAGTCCTCGAAGTCGAAGTATCCCATATCGAGCATCTCTGCACCCTTCTCAGCGCTAATCTTGCCTTTTTTCACTAGAGACACGGTATTTTTCTCCTTGTCTCTGTTGATTTTCTCCACGACTTCTGAATTTCTAACCATGTCGGGAGAGGTGGAATAGACATAGGTGAGGAGTTCGTCTTCGGTGATTCCTTCCTCGAACTCCTTCCAATAGTCGATGGTGCCTTTGAGGGGCTCTTTTATACGGTTCTCTATCAGCCTGTACACCCCATGCCCTTTAGGAGTGAGATTCAGCGTCTCAGGATTAATCAAGCCGCTGTTTGAGAAATCTATGACCGTCTCGTCTATGTCCTTGCAGTAGGGTCCTTTTTTGTGAGCCTCGAAGTGGAATACGTTTTCCAGCAGCATCGGTATTGAACCTGCTGCTAGGAAGAGAATCTTCTGGAGATACACCTTGTTGCGTATTGGCAGATCCTCTGCACCTATGGCATAGAGGACGACTCTTTCCTGACTCTCGAGGGAATCACATATATGGACAGATTCGGCTGGATCCACAGACATCTGATCACGTGCGAGCATCTTTGCTGGTATTGTAGAATCAGTGGAATAAGTCTATCCCCCGGATGTCTTAAGCACACGAGATGATCCTCTCAGATATTGAGGACTCCCCGGAGGGGCATCACTCCCCGATCTGCGGCGCGCCCCGCCGCTGCCATGGGGTGCTCTGGCACAGGACCCTG
>CAZXOR010000132.1:0-3711 GCA_964642395.1 uncultured Methanomassiliicoccales archaeon
TGTTCGCATGGAAGCTTGTCAAGCACGTAACCTCCAACGCCGTCGTATACGTGAGGGGCGAGCGCGCTGTCGGCATCGGAGCCGGGCAAATGAGCCGCGTGGACTCCACCAAGATCGCGACCATGAAGGCCAACGAGCCCACCGAGGGCTGCGTTATGGCCTCCGATGCCTTCTTCCCGTTCAGAGACGGGGTCGACGAAGCGGCCAACGCCGGGGTCACCGCGATCATACAGCCCGGAGGCAGCATCAGGGACCAGGAGGTCATCGACGCCGCCAACGAGCACAACATGGCGATGGTTTTCACTAGTTACCGTGTATTTAGACACTGATCCTCAAACCTGATGGCTCCGTTGGCGAATGTTGGCGGGGTCACAGCTTCCTACTACATGGAATCTTGATGATCGAAACGGCTGTATTCCACGACCATGGGCATCCAATAACACTAGTTGCGACCGCCTAGCAGAAAGCTGCATTTTCAGAGGAAAATGGACTTAGTCGTCGTCCGACGGCCTGAAACACCGTTCGGATCCGATCCCGGTTATCTATAGAGTTATATGTCCAATTTGGTGGATGAATCCGTCTGTCCATGGAATGCCGCAGAGTTTCCAGAGCCTGGCTCACAGGGTTTATAATCGCACCGCGAAATTACCTTGCATGGTTTGCAGGTGCACTTGCGGTAACAAATAGAACTTTGAGCCCATCGGGTTCTGGGTCTGTCACAAGCGCGGGACACTGAACGACGCCGGTCCGCTGGACAGGTCGACGAAGGACAACCTATCAGATCCCGCCAATATAGACGCCCTCGTGGAGGAGGGCGGGGAGTTCTCCCGGAGGGCCGACGCCATGCTCAGGGTACATCCGGATTTCTGGCAGGCCTGGTACGCGCTAGAGGTCACCTACGCGTCCCGTAGCAACACCCTGCAGGCCGGGCTGGTCTAGACCAGAGCTGTCCGCCTCGCACCCGATGACGTGATAGAGAGTCTAGCGTCCAGATGCGCGGACCTATATCCAGCTGCATAGTAAGGGTTATCAGGGCGGGCGGCAAGTGTAACGTACCGTACGTACAGAGGCTCGACACCCTGTGCAGGAGCTGCAGCTTCGCATTCGGAGAGATCGTCCACTCCTCCACATCAGAAGCCGTCAGGGACACCATGCCCAGGGAGGCCTTCGGGATCGTGAACATGACCTCTCTGGTTATGATCCAGCTTATCTCCGTCACCTCCGACATGAGGAGCCACATACTCCTGCTTAGGCGCGTGGTGGAGGACGCCGAGGCAGTCGAGTCCACTGAGGTCCGCTCAATCAATATTTTGAAGAAGGTTGCTGCGAGGAAGACTTCGGAGTTCATCGAGCAGTTGGCTCTTTCGGTTGGCGTTGAAAACCACCAAGGCGACCGTGGGGGAAATGGACGACGGGGTGCTGTACCATCTCGCCACGATTCAACCGGACAATGGCATACAGGATTCGCGAAAATGCTGTCCAAGGCGGTGAACCGGAGATCCCAGCCGATGTTCCTGAGGACGACCAGGACGAAGGACGGAGAGATCACGGAAGTTGAGATGAGAGGGTGCGTGGCATCGTACGGTCGCTGTATACCTCGGGCGATCCAGTTCCGGTTAAGGAGAACAGGGTGTACCTCAGTGATTGAAACCCTTCCGGAAACGGCATGTACGGACGATAAAAAGAAAAACGGTCGGTGGGGGTCCCGGCCTGGTTTGATGATCACTCGGATTTCCTGGTCTTCATCTCATTATTCAGATGGTAGAGGTTGAATCCGCCGTCATTAACGAAGAACTCGTACTTGGTGATGAGGTTTTTGGTGTCCTTTTCCTTCTTGCACTGCTCGCTGATGAACCAGTACATGAACTGCATGGTCCTGTAGTCCTTCACCTTGGCGGCAGCGTAGATGGCGGAGATGAGGGATGTAACGTACTGCTCGTGCTCGTATGCGGCCTTTAAGGGCTCGTCCAGGCACTTGTAGACCTTGTCGGATTTGGCGACAGGCTTCAGCTCGACTTTGATATCGTTATCATGAATGTAATGGTAGATATTAATACCATGCTCCATCTTCTCCTTTGCCTGGATCTCAAACCAGTTGGCGAATTCGTCAAAATCCTTGTCGTTGTAGAAGTTCGCCATATCGATGTACAGGTTAGGCGGAGTACAAATCTTTGTTGATATGGTTGTTCAGAAATTCGTATACTTTATTGTCCATCTCCATGGGTTCTATATGATTTAGGATTGAAAAGATGAGTTCAGGAAACTTAAACTAAACAGGGCAAACCAGAATTGTTGTAGGAAGGCGGCACTTGGCTGAGGGATGCTCCGCATTCCGAAATCAAGCGCCTGTTTGACGATTGGAACAGCCACTACTTCAGTTGAAGGATATCTCCAGTCTGTCGTTGTGAAGGCAGACAATGGCGATGAAGTAGTCGACGTTCCTGAACTCTTTGGTCATCCTGCGAGTGGTCTGTATGTTGTTGACGGCTTTGACGAAACCGTTGTTGATGCGATTGTCGTACCATACGAGAATCCCTTCCCGGCGTGAGTATATGCTTTCGGACACAGTTCTCATAGCCTGGGTGACGAGTACCTGGGAGTCATGGTACTAAAGGACCTTTGATGCCAATTTCTTGTCGTACTGCCTGTAAATATTTGAGAACACGTTTTTAAGGTGGTGGTCTTCAACCAGCTCATGGTAGTTCTCAATGAAACGTTCTAGCGCCCTCAACTGCCCCCTGGAGAGTTTCGGCACGTTCATCCTCATTAGGTGCCTGGCCTTGATGGCTTAACTTTCTACGGCCCGTTGGATTGTATCGTTTATGGTCTCGACGATGAGATTCACGGCATGGAACTCGTTATAGACGATCCTAGCGTTGGGAAAGTTACAGCGCACCCCGAAGGGGTACGCTTCTTCGAGGTTGTAGCTGACGAATCCGATGTTCTCCTTTTTCCTGTTGTGCTCTTCCAGCCACACGGCAAGACGATCCACTGTTTCCGAGCTTTTCCCCTCGCAGATGAATATGATCAATCTGTCCTGGTTACAGACCACAGTGACGTAGTTGTGGCCCTTCTTGGACAAGGTTTCGTCGATGTAGAGGAGCTCCATACTGGACACATCTATTCTGTCTAGGGTCTGATTGACCCTGTACATGACGATGTTTCAAGCCACGCACAACCTGATCCTACACAGCTCAGCGATCCTGTTCACGGAGTTGCCGAGCAGCGTGAAGAACTCCCTCTCCAGCATCTTCATGTACAATACGTGTGATCTGACCCATAGGATGGGTATTTGCTGATACCTGTCGCAGGTCTCATACCTGAGCTTTGGGACACGGCTTCTATGACGATGACCTTTATTTAGCACCTGGTGTGCGAACAACTTCCTCTTGTACTGATGCAGCCTGCAGAGTGCCCCGTACGCGGGGCACTCGTATACCCGGCGTTCAACATCTACGATCAGATATAGTTGTAACAGGACGGTCATGATAGTCCCCGGGAGCGTAGGCACCTATCCTCAAACCTGTGTAGAACTACTGACTTTCAATTCCGGTGAGAATGTTGACAAGTCTATCTGAATTCCCGCCGAAGTACGTTTGAGTCTTTGCGCTAGTGTTATCTACTCTGGTACGATTGTGCGAGATGCAGCACATCTCCTAAAAGTTCACATCTTTGATAATGCTGCGCTTTCTCAAAACTTTGTCACTCCTA
>CAZXOR010000133.1:0-3709 GCA_964642395.1 uncultured Methanomassiliicoccales archaeon
CAAGGTAGATGAGTGGCACTGAGAATGGAACTACGTCATCCTCCGAGAGAGAAAACATAAAATTATTTCTTAACAGATCCTAATACAGTGTCGCATATATTCTAAGCGCCCATGACAGTCTATTCTAGCATCACAGAAACTATAGGGGACACCCAGTTCGTCCGCCTGAACAGTGTCTGCCCTCCAGGAGCCACGTCTATGTGAAGATCGAGAGGGGGAACCTGTCGGGTTCCGTCAAGGACCGTGTGGTCCTGTCCATGGTGAACGACGCCGCGGCCAGGGGATTGCTCCCCAAGGGCGGCACCATCATTGAGCCCACATCAGGCAACACTGGCATCTCGCTAGCGATGATCGCGGCCGCCGGGGGCTACAAAGCTATCATCGTTATGCCAGAAACCATGTCCAAGGAGAGCATCTTCCTGATGAGAGCATATGGGGCAGAGGACGTTCTATCCCCCGGAGCCCAAGGAATGCAGAGCGCTGTAAATGCCGCTGAGAAGATCCGCCAGGAAAGGGGTGGCTTCATCACAGAATAGTTCGATAACCCAGCCAACATCGCCGCCCACAGGACCGGCACCGGCCCGGAGATCCTCAGGGACCTCTCAAATGTGGACTACGTGTTAGCTGGGATTGGGACCGGCGGGACGGCCTCCGGTATCACACTCTCATTCAAGAACGGCAGCGACGCGAAGGTCATCGGTGTCGAGCCCGTGGAGAACCCACTGATCACCGATGTACACGCGGGACCCCACAGGATCCAGGGTCTGGGGGCCAATTTCGTCCCCGGCAACTACCACGAAGATGCCGTGGATGGCATGATCGCCATACCGGGTGACGACACCATCGCCATGTCCGTCAGGCTCGCCAGGGAGGAGGACATCTTCGCGGGTATCTCCTCGGGGCCAACATCCTGGCCGCTATCAACAAAGTGCGCGAGGAGCCCTCGGCGAGGATCGTAGCCATCCTCCCCGACGGTGGCGACTAGTACATGAGTCTTGGTATCTACGAGTAATACGATGCCCGTCAAAATTCTGAACAACTTGCCCGCGGCTTCCGTCCTCGAATTTAGAATATTTTCATAATGTCGGAACAGAGAACGAACACCCAGGACATCTGTCCCCTGGACATCCTCATCCTGAATTTCATGCCCACCAGGATGAAGACCGAGATCCAGCTCCTGAGGTGTTTGGGCAACATCCCGATGCAGACCAACATTACGCTACTACAGATGGCTAGCCACGAGTCCAAAAACACCTCCAGAGTATCTCAACAGGTTTTATAGGAAGTTCGATCAGGTGAGGGATTGCAAGTTCGACGGGATAATCATCACCGACGCCCCGCTGGAGAACATCTAGTACGAGAAAGTGGATTACTGGGACGAGTTATGCGGATCATGGACTGGCCTTTCGCCAACGTGTGCTCCACATCTGTTGGACCGCTCTCGCGGAGTTGTATTATCACTACGTCAGCCCGAAGTACTGTCTGGACTCCAAGATCTCCAGCATTTTCGAGCACATGGTCCTGATCTCCAACGGGCCATTTATAAGGGGGTTTGACGACCGCTTCCAGAATTCCCCAGTTCAGGCACAGCGAGGTCGGGCAGAGGATATCAATGCCAATTCGCACTTGCACATAATCTGCGAGTTGGACGAGTCCGGTGTGGGCATAATACAGTCGGAGAAGAACCAAGTCTTCATCACGTAGCACTTCGAGTACGACACCTGGACACCGGCCTACAAGTACGAGAGGGACCTGGGTGCCGGGAGGACCCGCACGTCCCCGTCCACTACTTTGAGGACGATGACCCTCGCAAGGATCCAATTGTCAAGTGGAGGGGCTATTCCACCCTGTTTTTCACCAACTGGTTGAACTACTGCGTCTACCAGCGCATCCCTACGATATCAACAACATAGGGAGACAGTGAGAAGTCACGCGAGGGAGGCCCCGCACTCGCCTCTCTTCCGGGAATTGATCACAAGCTGACGACCCTGGGGTTGACCAGCTTGCCGACAATGGCGTCCCTCACAAATGGGTTGAGTCTAGAGACGTCCCCGTCTCCGTCTAGGACTGCCTGGACTTCGCTGGCTATGTGGGTGAAGACCTCTCTGAAAATCCTGCAGGAGTCCCCACCGGTGTTCTCGATACCACACTCATGGTAGGCGTCCATGCTACAGCCCCCGTTGCAGTACCTGTACACAGGGCACTGGACACACTTCTTGCGCCTCCTTATGGAGCCGATGAGCACCCTCTTGAACCCCTCCGACTGAAAGAGCTCCTCGATGCTGCCCACTTCGTTGACGTTGCCCATGTAGAACTCCCAGGGGCAGGCCTTGGCGCATGGGTACACCGAACCGTCGGGGTTCACGCACAGCCACTTGGTCAGGCAGGACGTGTGGGCGCAGTCGGAGGGCGTTGGGTCACCAAGGTAGTTGAGGATGTAGAGGTAGTTGGGGATCAGGGGCACGTTTGCCTCGGAGTCACGGAACCAGGCGTTGAAGGCCTCGATACTACCGCGGATGAACTCGCCCACATCTGGGACGGTGCCATTGCCCCTGGCACATCCGGCCGGGATCACGGGCGACAAGGAAAGGTTCGTGCCGTCCTTTTTAAAGTAGTCGTACAACTCCCTCTGCCTAAGCGCAGTCTCAGCGCAGATCGTAGCCGACACGGAGTACCTGTTCTTCTTAGCGGAGAGCAAGCCCAGGGCCTTGGATGGGTCGCCTTCACGGAGTACGCCGTTGTATGGGCCCTCGTAGGAAACTCCGACATTGATCTGTTTCTCTCTGCAGTAGGCCATGAAGCGCTGATTCACCAGGGTGCCGTTGGTCTGCACGGTATTCCCACAGCGTCCGTTGTTCTTACCGAAATACCTCTCCTGCATCTCAACGACGTTCTTGTAGAAGGATATGGGGAGTGTGAGTGGTTCTCCCCCGTGCCATATAAACCATGCGGACTCATACTCGGACGAGACCATTCCGAAAAGACGGTCGAGGGTGCTGAGGGGGATCTCCCTTTTGACCCTCTCATCCGGTTTGTGGTAGCAGTGCCTGCAGCCGGTGTTGCAGTACAGCGTCGGTTTCACAACCACCGACAGATAAGGCTTCATACGCTGATACCGGGATCAGAATGGCCAGTACGTCCAGACACCGTTGAAGCCGTTGGTGACATAGCAGCAGCATGCAACCAGGATGACGACACCCACGACCAGGCATCCGTACCATCCGGGCGAGCTGCAGCATCCCTTGTCGTCGCAGCAGCAGTAGTCGCACTTTGTAGAGCCCTCGTGGTTGCCCTTGTCGTAGCGCTCGTTGTGGTCTGACACTGGCAACCCCTCTATTGCAAACGCGATGAACGCGGACGGGGACTGGCTCTTGTAAAGTGTGATCAATTTGTCTACGGATTCTGACTCGTACGACATGGATATTCACCACCGACGTTGAATTCGATACAATTAGACGTACTTGTTATGCATATTTAACGATTGGCGTCCTCTCAGAATTATGCCAGCAGGCTATGTATGATTTAAGGTTAAAAAGGTTAGTGTAGGAACTTAGGATCTAATAAAAAAATAATATGTAAAATAATATATACATTCCTCGTGACAATCACCCACAGAGAAGTGGTGTCGGACGAATCCGACAAGACGATGATTGTCAAGATGATGTTGTTGATGAACGAGTATCAGCGTAAGCATTCCTCAGCCTGTACT
>CAZXOR010000134.1:0-3670 GCA_964642395.1 uncultured Methanomassiliicoccales archaeon
TCGTTGCATGATCTTACAGAATCAGAACCCATCTGGTTACACCCCATTGAAATTGACAGGTGGAGGTGGAATCTCACTTTAATAAAAAAACGATGAGAAGAGTGTGCCCGGCCGAAGGTTCGGCCGGATTCGGGGGCGACGTCCCTTTGGTTCGATCACTCGAGGGCGGAGCTGCAGTCCTCGATGAACCCGTCCTCCATCATCTTGGCGGTCAGCCTCCTGGACCTATTGATCATGAAAGTTGCCCTGTCGAGCAGTTCCTGGCGGCTCAGCTTCAACTTAGCGACCCCCTACTCCTGCGCCTTGAGGGCGACGGCAACGGCCTCCCTAGGGAAAACCTCAGCCTCAGCCATCGTCGGAATGATATAGTCCTCGGAGATGCCCTTTTCCTCGGCGCACTTGGCCAGCTCAGTGGCGGCGGCAATGCACATCTCGTCAGTGATGGTGGTAGCTCTCGTGTCCAGGACACCTCTGAATATGGCGGGGAATCCCATGGAGTTGTTGATCTGGTTGGGGAAATCGGACCTCCCGGTGGCAAAGACCCTGCATCCGTACTCCTTCGCCTCCCAGGGCCACATCTCAGGAATTGGGTTGGCGGTGGCGAAGATGATGGGGTCGTTGGCCATGAGCTTCACATACTCCGCGGGGATGGTCCCGGGTCCGGGCTTGGAAGCGGCGATCACGATGTCGGCTCCCTCCATAGCCTCCTTGATGCCTCCGGACTTGCCGGCGCCGTTAGTCTTCTCACAGATTTCCCACTTTTGTTTTAAATCGGTCTTGACGTCCTCCCTGGACAGATTCAAAATCCCTTTGGAGTCGCACATGCACATGTGCTTAGGGCTGAATCCCGTGGTGAGCAGCAGCCTGGCGATGGCGATGGATGCGGCACCGGCGCCGATGACGGCAATCTGAGCCTCCTCCAGCTTTTTCCCCACCAGCTTCATGGCGTTGATGGCTCCAGCGACCTCCACGGTGGCCGTCCCCTGCTGGTCATCATGCCATACAGGGATCTTGCAGTCCCTCATGAGCTCATCGAGGATGTAGAAGCACTTGGGGTTAGAGATGTCCTCTAGATTGATCCCGCCGAAGGAGGGGGCAATGAGTCTGACGGTCTCGATGATCTTGTCGGGGTCTTTGGTGTCCAGGCAAATCGGGACGCAGTCCACACCTCCAAGATACTTAAACAGCATAGCCTTGCCCTCCATGACGGGCATGGCGGCCTCGGGTCCGATGTCCCCTAGTCCGAGGACACGGGTCCCGTCAGATACGACGGCAACAGTGTTCTACTTGCATGTGTGCTCGTAGACCATGTCGAGATTGGCAACGATGTCCTTGCAGGGCTCGGCCACTCCCGGAGAATACCAGATGGCGAAGTCATCGAAGGCCCTTACGCATGCTTTGGGTACGGTCTCGATCTTCCCATGGTAGAATTTGTGCATCACCATGGCGTCCTTTCCAGGCTTCTTGGCCAGTTCTAGACGCTCCTCCACACTTATTTCTTGTTCGTTAACCATAATTTCACCTCATTTTCTACGAATTTCGTAGGATAACTTCGAATTATAAAGTGCAGAATAGGACCTACCGTATATATAATGAACGCACATCCCGCAATTCGAAGAATTGTGCTTTCAGTGAGCGATTCCGTGACCAAAATCGCTCCACTGAAAGCACAAGAAACTGGTACTGAGGCGTCGGGACTGCGTTGGATTAATACCACCCGACCAATCATCTATCATGTCCGAGGATATCAGCGTACTCCTGGTGGACGGGTACATAGACGATCCGGCCGCGCTCGGCGTTCCACCGTACATCTCGCCAGTGGTCCGCGCCATAGCCGGCGCGGCGCTGAATGCGGGGGCTGACAGGGTGGAGTACGTCACCGTGGACATGATACGCAGGGGAAGGAAGCTCCCGGAGGCGGACGTCAGCGTCGTCATGTCCGGAAACACTGTGCCAGGGAAGTACCTCCGCTCGATGCCCATGTCAGCGAGGGAGCTGGAGGCGCTTGTCCCCAGGCTGTCTGGGTAGAAACTTGTCGGCGGATCGGCCGCTGATTCGCCCGCCGCCTCGAAATTCGACTTCGCGATCAGGCGCGACCTCGCGGCGTCATTATACGATGGCATAACTGGTAAGAAGATGGGCGAGAGGCTCCGTACCCTGGACGAGTGGAACCGCTGGATGATACTCGGTGCGGACATAGTAACCTTCCACCAGGACTTCCCGCAGCCGTTGATCGCGGAGGTGGAGTCCTATCGCGGATGCCAT
Source organism: uncultured Methanomassiliicoccales archaeon (assembly GCA_964642395.1). GTDB lineage: Archaea > Thermoplasmatota > Thermoplasmata > Methanomassiliicoccales > Methanomethylophilaceae > Methanoprimaticola. The sequence goes on from CAZXOR010000134.1 coordinate 2,266, forward strand.
AGATGGTCCACTGGGGGGTGTTCCTACTGCATAGAGCCCCTAAAAGGCAGACCACTCATGCGCTCGCCGTCGGACATAATCGCGGAGGCGGAGAGGCTGAGGGACCTCGGGGTGAGGAACCTCAGGGTCGGGGGGCAAACGTGCATCGTATCGTACGGATCCCAGGATGACTCCCCCACGCCGCGTCCGGACCCAGAGGCGGTCGGGGACCTCTTAGACGGGCTATCGACCTTGGAGTTCGACGTCCTTCACGTGGACAACGCCAACGCCGCGGTTATCGCCTCGTATCCAGAAGAGTCGGAAGCCGTCCTCGCCACGATCACCGACCGCTGTACTGACGGAAATGTCCTGGCACTTGGGATGGAGACCGCTGACCCTAGGGTGGTCCTGGAGAACAACTTAAACTCCACGCCCGATCAGGTCATGGACGCTGTCAGGTCTATTAACCGCATCGGTGGGGCTAGGGGGCCCAACGGATTGCCCAGGCTTCTCCCGGGGATCAATATTATCTGTGGCCTGGATAGCGAGACCGCCGAGACTTACCGCATGGATATGGACTTCCTCTCACGGATCCGTGACGAGGGACTGATGGTCAGGCGTATAAACATTCGCCAGGTGCTTCCGGTGAGGAGGGAGTTTGACGTCAGGGTAGACCAACGCAGGTTCAGGAGGTTCAAGAAAGAGGTGCGCAGCGACATCGACCGCGTGATGCTGGAGAGAATCGCACCCTTCGGCACCGTCCTTAGGAACGTGTATACGGAGCTACACGACGGGAACACCACCTTTGGACGTCAGATCGGTTCGTACCCGCTGCTGGTCGGTATCCCTTATAAGGTCGACCTGGGGGAGTTCCGCGAAGTGTTCGTCACCGACTGGGGATTCAGGTCCGTTACCGGTGTGACCTATCCATTCGACATCAACTCCATGCCTATGAGCGCGCTGTCCGCGCTTCCGGGGATCGGTAAAAAACGCGCCTCCAGGCTGGTGATTGAGAGGCCGTTGTCTGGCTTCGACGACCTACTGAGGGTTGTCGAAGATCCGCACGTCGTGGATGATCTCAGGGATATCGTAGTGTTTGGCGGAAGCTGAGTGCTGTTATGCATTGCATCATCGCAATATCTATACAATCAATGACGTGTTGACAATCCGACAGCCGTCTAGGGATGGCAGGGACCAGGACTCTATATAATTTAGTGATCGTTAAGAAATTAAATTAATGATTATCTCTAATCTTACATTGTTAATCCATGCAGTACGTGATCGATTCCAACGATGTACAGGAGTTTTTCGGTGTTATGATGTTTGAGTTGGACGAGAAACAGCGCAGACACATGCTGGCAGCGTTATCCAAGATCATGGGCTGCAGCAGCCACTGAGCTCGCCGAGATGACTGGCGTCTTCATGA
>CAZXOR010000135.1:0-3546 GCA_964642395.1 uncultured Methanomassiliicoccales archaeon
CCATGATCTCGGATAGCGCTACCAGCATGTGTCTGCGCTGTTTCTCGTCCAACTCGGATATCATTACGTCGAAAAACTCCTGTACATCGTTGGAATCGATCACGTACTGCATGGATTAACAATGTAAGATTAGAGATAATCATTAATGTAATTTCATACAGACCCTAAGTCCATTTTCGGGCGCAAATCTTAAGTTGTTTCTCGGATAAGTACCGTTTTTCATAATCTCCGACATAACATCATACGGGGTGTTACTCTGAAGGACTCCTGGAAGACCAGCTCGGCAGCAATCGTCATCGTGACCGTCGCCACATTCATGGTCGTAAATCTCGCACTCGGTTTCGCATTTACCTGGTTTCTTTTCGACGGTTTGAAGTGAATGGCCGGGATGGTCGCGTTCTTGGTCATCTTGTTCATCGTGGCCATTGCGTTCTGGGTTGCACCGATTAACCCCATAATGGGGGTACTGGGGTGATTGAGTGTTTCCCCCAGGTCAAGCTGAAAATGTACAATATAGTCAAAGACCTGGCCGAAAAGGCGCACGCCCGTGCTGCGGGTATGTCTGGAGAACTAGCCGTGAGCCAACGCTTACGCCCTTGGCAGGAGCCAGGACAACGCGATGGTGAGCGCCACCAAGAGGTTCATGGACATGCTAGACAACAATCAGCTAGAGGGTGTGATAGCCCACGAGCTGTCCCACATCATGCACAAGGACACCATAGTGAACGGATTCGCTAGGAGGAGCGCCAAGGTTCTGTCAATGTCCGCTTTCACCTTTGGGGCGATCGCGGCTCTCGGTGCGTCTCTGCTTGGAGCTAGCACATCTGGCAAAAAACCCTCAGGTGGAGCCTACAGGATGCTCTTCATCATCCTGTTCATTATCTTCATCCCGATGCTGATGTACGCGGTCCTTTGTCTGATGCTGCCCCGGGCTGGCGTGATCCTGCGCCTCGGGATGTCCCACAGCAGGGAGTACAAGGTCAATCCGCGGGAAGGCTCATCGGGAAGCTGTCGGCTCTGGCAGAGGCACTGATCACTATAGAGCAGTCCTACTCATCCTAGTCTAACGGGTACATGGACAAAACGTCCGCCAGCTTCTGGACGGTCAATCCCCTTGGGAAGTACAGGAGGAGACTCATGGGCAGGCTTATGTTCACCCATTCTACCACAGAGTTGAGGGTTGCAAGTTTAAAGCACTCGACAAGAAGCTGAACGGCCGGAGATGTCGATGGGTCCGCACCCGGTTGAAAACCGCTCACTCCTGTCCGTATGGCGACAGAAGTTTTTCTGACATTTGTCTGGTATCATGGGGTTTCATCGGTAGACAAGATTGGTGCCGTTGGCCCAGAGATGTCCCGAAACCAAAAGGGAGTCTAACTTGATGGCGGTCCCGGATAGTTAATGACAGTTTCCTATCGTGGGGGACCTTCCTTTATCGCATGTGATCAAAACCGAAGGGGGATCCACAGAACCGACACTTGGACCCGTTTTATAGTGCTATTGAAATCAGATGATCATGAGCGAGATAAAGAAGTGCACATTCAAGAAGCTCTGCCGAATAGTTGGAACAATAGCCGCAGACTATGGCATGAAATGTGTGTACAACTTCGGATTTAGGACCCGCGGTGACAACACAGCGGACAGTGATTACTATTTCTTCGTCGTTCCGAACGATGACTGCGGGGTGTTCAAACTCGTCAGGTTATTCGGTAAACTGGAGGAGGCACTGGGTGATGTAGATGTTGTGTGCAACGATCTAGCCGAAGGGAGAAACTTCACGGATAGGATCTCTAAGGAAATGAGGTTAATCTATGAGATCTGATTCTGAAACTATGGAGACCATCATCAGATACTGCTGAGATTGCCAAAGACGGTGACGCTTCGAGGAAAGAATGCTAGAAACGCAAAGCGTTCACCGTCCTGGGGATCTGTGAACAAGTCAAGCGTCTGTCTAACAAACCCGTCAGAACGAGGTCTTGCATCCAATTCCCGATAACCCTCCTGGCATAAAGAAGTGAACAGAGAGAACCCACCGATCCTCTCGGCCGGCGTGTCTTCGGGGCTCTATGACGTGCATACCGGAACTCCGTATCCCTTAAGATTCGCCCAGCGCGGTACCGCTCCCCGATTGATGTGCCAGACCCGCGTTTCCGCATCCGTTGGAGGAGCGCGGATCCTCTCGAATGCTTAGAGAAGGTGATTCTCCGTATGCCCCGAACCACCCTCTCCCCCCCCCCATTCCGGATATAGGACAGCACCCCCGAAGGACCATTGGTAACTCTCATATACCCACAGCCGAATCACTACCGCATGGATTTCGAACTGATGTTCTGCCCGTACTGCGGCGGCGACATCGAACCCGTCGATGGGTCGAAGTACCTCTGCAAGGGTTGCGGGAAGAGCATCTATACCGAGCGCGACAACTTGCTCAATTTCATTCGCCCGGGCAAGCTGGAGCCTTCTTTTAGGGAAGCGATCGGCACACTTGAGAATCAGAACCCGCAGAAGGCCCTCGCCATTGCCAACGACTTGCTCGCGGTGTCCGAGGAGACCGACTTCGACGCTTTTTTCCTCAGGGGCGCGGCCTACTGCTCGGTAGGCGAAGACGGGAAAGCGTCGATGGACTGGAAGAAGGGGTTAGAGCTCCTCACTGTCTACACCAATATCGACGCCTACATCTGCCTGATCTCCAGATGTGTATCCGAGATGATCTTCAGCAAGGAGGAGGAGTTCATAGACTTCCAGCCAGTAAAGTACATCGATAAGATATGCGACGAGATTCACACCGACACCAACGAATCCTGCAAATCATTCCTTTTCTACAACATTTACATGGAGTATAGGAGGATTCTCGACCGTAAGGACAAGAACAACGACGAGGGCTTCAACGAGGTTGTCCCCAAGCTGTTCCGTAGAGTTGTGGCCTACCACCGCAACCTCTGGTGCCTCGACCGTGTCATCGGCGAGTACTTGTCCAGCTTCAGCTACGACCCGGAGACCTACATCGACGATGACCTGGAGGACGCCCATGTGTATGACCTGCTATCGAAGTGCTTTGCGGCCCGCACCGAGGAGATGTCTATAGAACAGATGCGCGCCCTCATGGACCGCTGGGACGACGTCTCCATGAAGGAATTTGAGGATCGCCTGGAGGCAATGATGCCCCATTCTGACGGCATGCTTGGCAAGCTCCTGTCTAGGAAGTCCGATAGCGACCCCCAGGTCTTAGAAAAGGCAGTCGAGGTGTATGTCGACAGGTACCTGAGTGAGCCCGATGATCCCTCAGAGGAATCCTAGGTACTCCAGTAAGACCCTCAAGCCGATCAGGATTAGGATGGCGCCACCAATGAGCTTTGCGTGCTTTCCGTACCTGCCTCCTACGACGCTGCCGATCTTCATGCTGATGACAGAGATCAGGAATGTTATCTTTGAGTTTGTCAGTTGATGCCTGCATGGATACACCTACGCACGTGTGTACACGAGAGTGAGCGCTAGCGTCCGTTGATCGTACGTGTTTTTCGAGGGAGTAGTTCGGTTCTCATTTGC
>CAZXOR010000136.1:0-3532 GCA_964642395.1 uncultured Methanomassiliicoccales archaeon
GAAAAGGGAGAACATCGGGTTCATCAGCTACGACATCGAAGAGGCGTACCCCTCCGGGGTGCGCTGGAACTTCCCCAATGTTAAGATCGTCTAAGACGAGTTCCACGCCGTGAAGTTCATCATCGAGACCATAGACAACACAATCCGACGAGCCGTGAAGAGCTAGACCATCAAAACCAGACTATAATAAGGATGAACGCGTCAAAGCTCTCCAGGGGGCAATTGAGGGCGCTGGAGCACTTTATCGAGAACTACCGCGAGCTGGCTGAGGATTACCATCTCAAGAACATGTTCTCGGACATCTACAGGCAGTATGACAAGGAATCGGTATCGGAGGTCCTCTAGTATTACGACGCCCAGGCACTCGGCACTCAGGAGATGAGGACCACGACCTAAAGCATATACTCACGCCGGGAAGGGATCTTCTCGCGGTATGACGAGAGCATGAACAACGGCTTTGTCGAAGCCGTCAACAACAACATACAGACCACTCGCAGGATGGCCAAGGGGTTCAAGAATATCGACTACTTCATCGCCATAGTCTGCCTCTGCAACGGCAGGCTGGAGATCTTTTTCGACTGAAGTAGTAGCTGTCCCAATCGTCAAACAGGCGCTTGGGTCTGGGATGCTCCGCATCCTGAAACCAAACGCCGCCTTCCTACAATAATTATGGTTTACCTAGTTTGGTTTAAATTTCTGAACTCGCCTTTTCACCCTTAAATCATATAGAGCCACGATTCCGAGATCGACATCCATATCACGTTATCTATCTAGAGGTGTATACATACGCTCATGGACCCACTAACAGTAGCAATCATCCTGATCATCGTCGGGGCGATATTCCTGATCATCGAAGCCTTCAGCCCGGGCGCATTTATGGTAATCCCCGGAACAGTGCTTGTAATACTGGGGCTTATCGGAGCTGCGTTCCCAGATATTCTCTTATCATGGTGGTCTCCGGTCATAGCGCTGGTCATAGTCGTGCCGGTCACCCTGATTACGATCAAGGGCTACCAAAGGCTTGCGAAGCCTGAGCCGCCGATGACGACGGTGGTGAGCTCTCTGATAGGCAGGGAAGGAATCGTGGTTGTGGAGACTGAGGTCGGCACAATGAAGGGCAAGGTGAAGGTAGGGTCTGACACGTGGTCGGCGACATCCGACGAGCCCATAGGGGCCGGCGAGACCGTCGTCGTCGAGAGCAGCGAGGGTGTGCACGTTCATGTTCGCAGGCTCTAACCAGGAGGTGTTTTTCCAATGGATAGCAGCATAGTCATGTCTTTGGTCATTATAGTCATTGTCGCAGCGATGGTGGTGATCACAAGCGGGGTGAAGATCGTCCAGCCCTACGAGCAGGCCATCTACATGAGGCTTGGGAAGTTCGTGAGAGTTCTGGACCAGGGCCTGAATGTGGTCTGCCCACTCATCAATCAGGTAGTAAAGCTCGACCTCCGCACGGAGGTACTGGACGTACCCAAGCAGGAGGTTATCACCAAGGACAACTCGCCCGTCGAGGTCGACGCGGTCATATATATCAAGGTCACCGACCCCAAGATCGCCTTCTTCGAGGTTACCAACTACAGATGGGCCACGGTGAACCTGGCCCAGACCACCCTCAGGTCCATCATTGGGGAAATGGAGCTGGACCAGATCCTGTCCTCCAGGGAGAGGATCAACGTCAGTCTCAGGGACATCCTCGACGAGAACACAGACAAGTGGGGCGTGAAGATCGAGGCTGTCGAGATCAGGGAGGTGGACCCCGCCAGAAAGGTCAAGGACTCCATGGAGGAACAGACCTCCGCCGAGAGGAAGAGGCGCGCCGCCATTTTAGAGGCGGACGGACAGAAGAGGGCCGCCATCCTGGAAGCCGAGGGAAATAAGAAGTCGATGATCCTCGAGGCAGAAGGTAAGAGGCAGTCCATGATTCTCGAAGCCGAGGGACAGAGGATGGCCACCATTCTTGAGGGCCAGGGAGAGGCCCAGAAGCTCAGGATACTCTCCGTGGGAGCGGCCTACATGGACTCGAAGGCTATGTCTGTCCTATCGATGCAGACCCTGCAGGAGGTCGGGAGGGGCGAGTCCTCTAAGTTCTTCTTCCCCATAGAGTTCACCAAGCTTGTCGAGGGCATGTCCGAATTCATCGGCTCCGCCAATAACGTCCCGGACAGGGAGATCTCGAACATCGAAGACATTAGGAAGACCGTCGGCGACCCGGACAACATCCTCGGGCCCATACCTTCCATCGAGGAGATCAAAAGGGAGACTGAGGAGGTCAGGGACATTGAGCAGGAGGACGAGGACGTCGACAGGATTGTCTCCGAGGAGCCCACTGCATAAACCATATCAAACGACCGCGGGGGACCGCGACCCCTTCCATCTTTTTCTCAGCCTTTCTTCTTGAACACAAAACCACCGTGCGAGTCCTTGAATACGGCGTTGATGTGCGTGGCGTCGCAGAAAGACTTGTTCCCGGACGCATCGCAGCGGCAGAACAGGACCTTGTTTTTGGGCCCGTAGGGCTCCCCGTCCGCGGAAATGATCTGTACCCCGCCTTGGATATATCTCGCTGCTGACGCTCCTGTCATCGTCCTGGATGATGTAGATTGCGGGCTTCATGTCGTCCTTAACCACGGTCCCGTTTTTCCCCACCAGCACAGTCTTTCCGGCGGGGCATTCGCAGGCCGGGCGAACCAGCTCCTCTCTGAACCTCGGACAATCAGACTCCTTCAAGAAGTCCCATGTGGACCTCCCGTAGCGGATGTCTTCCAGCAGGTCCATGCCGGAGCCCTTCAGCTTTTCCCCCCCCCCCCCTCTCCGCGTAGAAGCGGCGGTCCGTGATCTCGTCCCGCCTGAATCTTCTGTGGCCCCTTCCGTCGCAGAACAGGACACCATTGGATCTCCCACTCCTGCACATGGCGCAGATATCGGACTGCGGCAGCTCCTTGCCGTCTTCCCAGATGTACAGCCCGTCCTTGCAAACGATCCTCTTCTCGTAGATCGGAACTTCAAACATGATGTACGGGCCGTCTCTCGTGATTTTGATAGTCTTCTCCATGATACCGTGATGGAATTGGGCAGTGGAAAGAAGTCCCTCGCGTGGCTAAATCGGTTTCAGACGAACCTGACAGCGGTACCGTAGGTAAAAACCTCTGCGGCCCCGGCGGCGATGGCCGATGTCCTGCACCTTAGGGCGACGACTGCGTTCACGCCCATCTTTTCCGTATCCTTCACATCCTTTTGGCGACAACCGCGCGGGATTCGTTCATCATTTCAGTGTAGGTAGCTAGCTCACTTCAGACCGGGGACTTCAGGCCCTGGCCGATGTCGCGGTCAATGTTTTTGGACTGTATCATATTCTCCTTGGCCAGTCCAATGATCTTGTAACTCTTCCCAGGTATGTTCTCAGTAGTCGTCAACAGTGTCGTTCAATCTCTCATCGATATTTCTGAACCTTTCAACGGCGTGTACGCCATCAGCATGGCCATCGTCATGTATATCACAGCTGCGAAGACAATGCTGATGGTTGGAATTTCCA
>CAZXOR010000137.1:0-3487 GCA_964642395.1 uncultured Methanomassiliicoccales archaeon
GTTTCATATGCCATAAATCAATCCAACTCAATTACTGGTTATTCAAGTTTCAACCCTAAATCATATAGTGAGGGTACAAATTGCTGTCCGGGTCAATTCCCTCATGGTCTCCATGGAGAACGTCTGGATCCTGTCGTATGGCAAGATAGTGATGACCTTCTTCTTTCCCGTGATGCCCTGGACGTTAATAGCGATTAAGCGCCCGGTGGTGAACACAATCCCATCACGGAGGCCCTTATAGGTGTGGACGATGTCCTCCCCGTTCACGAGCATTCTGCCGATGAAGTTCCTAAACTCGTCATTGTCTGTCTCTTTCAGCTTGAGGAACTCCTTGTTCTCGAAGCCGATCATGTTGGGAATCACACCGTGCGTTATTCGAGTTTCATCAGGCCCCTAAAGGGCGCTTGGAATTTTTAGACCGTCCTAAACAATTTATAAATATAAATGGCGATCCGGTCGCTAGAGACCGAGAATGATTGTAGAATTCGACTAGGTATCGATCTGTACATCGACGATGAATGAATGTTAGCATCCGATAGGGCCGCCTTCGAGATTAGGAACCTAGCCACCGGCGGGCACCTAGCCGACTGCGCTAAGACTACCAAGGAGGACGTAGACGCCGCGATGAAGACGGCATGAGCCGCGTTTCCGGAATGGAAGGCCGTGGACCACTTCCGTCAGGTCGAAGATCCTGTTGGATATTGCCGATGCCATAAAGGTCAACGCCGAGCGCCTGGTCGCCATGAAGTCCATGGATAACGAGAAGTTAATCCGCGAAACGTCCACCCTGGACGTGCTTCTGGTCGTGGACCGCTTCCGTTATTTCGCTAAAGTCATCCGCTCCAAGGAGGACAGCACGTCCGTTCTCGATGGTGACATACTAAGTATCGTACTCCGCAAACCTATTGGTGTCGTGGGGATGATCGTGCCATGAAACTTCTCGTTTCTGATGATCGCATGAAAGCTTACTCCCGCCTTGACCGCAGGGGACTATATCGTGCTTATGAGCTCCTCCAGCATCTCACTTAATGCCTTTGAGCTCATGAAGGTGATCGGAGATTTCCTGCCGCCGGGCGTGGTGAACACTATTTGGGAATGGGTTGAAGTCCGGGTAGTATATGTTGGATCACCCCGGCTTTCGTAAGCTCGCCTTTACCGGGTCCATCGGGTTCGGACTGAATGTCAGCAAGGTCGTAGCCGACAAGCTGATCCCCGCTATGCTGGAGTTCGGAGGCAAGAGCGCTTACATCTTCTTCAAGGACTACCAGTGGGACAAAGCCATGAATAGTCTACAGCTAGGAATCCTGTTTATCCAGGAGCAGATCTGTTGCGCCGGGTCCTGCATGTTCGCGCAGGACACGATCTACAACAAGTTCGTTGAAAAGGCTGTGAAAGCGCTCACTAAAGTAAAGGTCGGGATCCCATGGACCCGTCCACTCAGATAAGCGGCTGATGAACGAGCATCAACTGGAAATTATTCAGGGCTACGTGGATATCGGGGTCTCCGAGGGTGCCAGGATTGCCTACGGAGGGAAGCGTGAGATCGACGGTAATCGCGACAAGAGCACGTTCTACGAGCCCATCCTGTTGGTTAACGTCACCAAACGACATGCGCGTGACCCAGGAGGAAATTTTCGGGCTGATAGCCGTCCTGATCAAGTTCCATTCCGAGGAGAAGGTTATCATTATGGCTAACGATTCCATTTACGGACTAGGGGGAGGCGTTTGGACCAGGGACATCAACAGGACGATCTTCGTCGCCCGCGCCGTGAAAACCGGACGCATATATATGAACTGCTACAACCAGCTCCCCGCCGGCATGCCCTTCGGCGACTACAAACAGTCCGACATTGGACATGAGACCCATAAGGTCATCATGTCCGCCTACATCCAGTAGAAGAACATCGTCATAGACTTCAAGGAGACCCCGTCTGGGTTCTACCCCCAGTGAGTCTCCGAAATATGGGGCTTCGACCGGCTCCTGACTTCCCCCTCGCTATATTTTTATGAGTCCAGAATCATCGTCGGCACGATGAAAGTCTATGTCATTGACAACGGTGGCCAGTGGACCCATCGCGAGTAGCGTGTACTGAGATACCTCAAAATCGATACCAAAATCATTCCCAATACCACGTCTTTCGACGAGATCAGGGACATAGACGGGCTTATCCTGTCCGGCGGCGCCCCCAACGTGGCATGTGATGCCGGCCGTATGGGGAACAATGGTGAATATCTGGACAGGGCCGAGTACCCCATCTTCGGTATTTGCGCCGGCATGCAGTTCCTCTGTGAGCACTTCGGCGGCATCCTAGGGCCCGGGGCTATCCCCGAGTTCGGCGGCGTCAGCCTGAAGGTTCACTCTCATGATGACCTCTTCAGAGGCCTCCCCGACGAGTTCTAGGTGTGGGCATCGCACAACGACGAGGTCAAGACCGTCCCCGAGGGCTTCGTGGTGACGGCGTCGTCGGAGTCCTGCCCTCACGAGGCGATCAGCTGCATTGACAGGCCAATATACGGCGTGCAATTCCACCCAGAGGTCGAGAACACGGAGTACGGACCCGAGATCTTCCAGAACTTCCTGGACATAGTTGCGGAGCAGCGCCGTTGAAGCACCGCTCCGGAAAATCGGAAAAAGTGATTAAGGCCTCAGTTCTGCTGGTTGATGACCTCAAGCTGGCTGATGATGTTCCAGATAGTGGTCCTGCCATGCAGAGGTATGTTAGGGTCGTTGGCGAGGTCGTCGAGGATGACAATGGCGCCGGTCGCGCGTACGTCCATGGCTTCCTTGGTGTCCAGGAGCTTGGCCTTGGCGTCGGTGGCGCCCTTCCTGATGTTGCGGGGGATCGAAGTGTCCTCTACCAGCATGTCGAGCACATCTGTGATCTGCTTGATCTTATCTGCCATGGGAATCACTCCGAATTAGAGGGTCTCGAATTCTTCCTGGAGATCCTGCACGAGCTGTTCGAGGACCTCCTCGAAGCTGGTGGACCTGTATTCCCTGACGCCTCCAAGGTCGCTCTGGATCTTGATGACAAAATCGTTGTTCTCTTTGATCAGCTCTACATTACAAAGCACTTCTTCCATCACAAATACCCCTTTAAAGGATGTGTGACTTGCCGTACCTCCAACTCATATAAAACGAGTTCGTCCCTTTCAATGTAGAGAAAACGAATTAAATGGGTGGCCGGAGACTGTCCTCAGAGTGTGTTCAGACACTCCGGGGGACATGCGGATGTGTTGGGTGCATAATCCAACAAGAATCCACAGACGATCCGGTATCGACGCCATAGGCGGTGGCTCTATATGATTTAGGGTTGAAAAGGCGAGTTCAGGAACTTAGACCAAACCAAGCAAATCAGAATTGTTGTAAGAAGGCGGCGCTTGGTTTCAGGATGCGGAGCATCCCAGACCCAAGCGCCTGTTTGACAATTGGGACAGCTACTACTTCAGTCGAAAAAGATCTCTAGCCTGCCGTTGCAAAGGTAAA
>CAZXOR010000138.1:0-3462 GCA_964642395.1 uncultured Methanomassiliicoccales archaeon
GCATGGATGATCCTGTTCAGGTGCGTGGCGGGCATAGGCGTGATGATCGCGTTCGTCACCTCCACGCCCATCCCCCACCTGTCCCAGGCCCTGAGACAGATTAGGGTGCCCATCGAGGTCACCGAGCTAGTGGTCTTGATATACAGATATGGGTTCCTGCTACTGGAGAGGATGGAGACGATGTGGAACGCCGCCAGCTCCAGGATGGGATTTAACGGGTTCCGTAGATCTATCAACTCCGCAGCGTCCATCGCCGTGGGGATGTTTATCTCGTCCTTCGGCATGGCCGACAAGGCCCAGATAGCGCTAGAGTGCAGGAACTACCGGGGCTATTTCCCGGTGTACAATATGCCGCCTAAGGCGGGCATCAAGTGGATGGCTATCGCTGTGATTGCGTTCGTGTTGCTATACTACTTCGGTATAAACACTGGCGACGTCATCGACATGGCCGGGCTGCTGTGGGTGACCACGTGAACAACATCTTCGAGACCCATGGCCTGGTATACAGGTACAAGCCCAACCGGAGGTCCCCGTCACTGGACAATGTGGAAATAGAGATCAAAGAGGGCGTCAGAACCGTCATCCTCGGGGCCAACGGAGCTGGGAAGTCCACCATGTTCTACCACCTGAACGGTATCTTCAAGCCCAAGTAGGGCAAGGTGCTGTACTCCGGTGAGCCCATAGATTACGCTAGAGAGGCCCTGCAGGACCTGAGGGCCGATGTCCTCGTCGTGGTTTAGAACCCCGACGAGCAGATTTTCTCCGCCACCGTGGAGGAGGATGTGGCCTTCGGGCCTCTGAATCTGGGCATGAAGAGGGACGAGGTGGAAGCCAGGATAGTGGAGTCACTAGACATGGTCGGCATGACCGAGTTCCGCACCCGGCCCACTACCCAGCTGTCCTATGGCCAGAGGAAGAGAGTCGCCTTGGCGGGCGCCCTAGCCGTAAGACCAAAGGTGTTGATCCTGGACGAGCCCACCACCGGCCTGGACCCGCAGATGTCACAGGAGGTGTTGGAGCTGGTGGATCAGCTTTGCGTCGACGGCACAACCCCGATAATATCAACGCACGATGTAGACCTGGCCTACACCTGGGCGGAGGAGATACATGTTCTCCGCATGGGGAAGCTGATCTACTCTGGGCCGCCAGAACCCTTCTTTGATGACAGGGAGTCTGTGGCGCTGGCCGGTCTGGCCAGGCCCCACACATTCTCGATCAACCGCTCCCTGAATGGGATACTCGGGAGGGACCCGGCGCCTTTCCCCAAGGTGAATAGCGAGCTCCTAGTCAAGTTGGCCCCCAAGGGGGCTCGCATGGGCAGGGTGACCGTGGTGCCGGTTGTGGACGAGGATATGGAGTTGTCCCCTGAGGGGCACGTGGGCATCTACGGATACCGCACTCGCAGGATGTTCCGCGACAGGGGCCTATCTGCGGAGTTCTACTTCAACGCCCTGGAGGGATGCTGCCAGGACGCCCTGGCCGGCGGGAGCCCAACGTTGTACTGCGACGTGATGATGCTGGACCTGGTTAGAAGCCGCCTCAGCAGGCTGTCGTCTTTCGGGGCGTCGCCGGAGGTGGTCATATGAGCGATAACATTATTGAGACTAGAGATATTACTTACTACTACGAAGGCAGCAAGGTCCCGTCCCTGGAGAAAGTCAGTATCGCGATAAAGAAAGGGGCCAAAACCGTCATACTGGGCGCCAACGGCGCCGGGAAGTCCACCCTGTTCTATCACTTCAACGGCATGATGGAGCCCACTGAGGGCACAGTGCTGTTCGACGGCCAGCCCATAGAGTACCGCAGGAAGAAGTTGAAGGCTCTACGCTCCAGGGTTGCTGTAGTCTTGCAGAACCCAGACTACCAGATCTTCGGGCAGACGGTGGAGAAGGACGTGGCCTACGGCCCCTCCAATATCGGCCTCCCCGAGGAAGAGGTGGAGAGGAGGGTGGAGGAGGCCCTGAGACAGGTGGGCCTGGAGGACCTTAGGGAGAGAAACTTCAACGAGCTGTCCTATGGGCAGCGGAAAAGGCTGTCCCTGGCCGGGGCTCTGGCGATGAAGCCGGAGGTGCTAATAATGGACGAGCCCACGGCGGGACTCGATCCGCAGATGGCCCTGGAGCTCATGGAGCTGGCGGAGCAGCTGCACCATGCCAGCACCACTATCGTCATCTCAACGCACGACGTGGACCTGGCCTTCGCCTGGTCGGGTGAGATTCACGTCCTCCAGAGGGGGAGGTTGATATACTCCGGACCGTCGGAGGGCTTCTATGGCGACCCGGTGCAGGTGTACAGTACCGGCGTGATGCAGCCGTCCATGTTCTTGATCAACAAGACCCTCAGCGACATGCGCGGGGTTGACGAGGCTCCCTATCCCAGGACCGAGACCCAGTTGGTGTCCAAGATGGCGTCGGGCGACAAAGGCCGGCTGATGGTGATGCCCATCACTGACACAATGGACAAATATATGGTGGACACGGCCTTGGAGAGGTCCGAGGACCTGGCTATTGGGTTGTACGGCACAATGTCCAGAAGTCTGTTGCACGACAGCCAGCTCCCGGTGGACTACGTGTTCGACGGATTTGAGTCCTGCGTATCTGAATGCCTCATGGGCAAAGACGCGCTGCTCCTGTGCGACGTATCCTGCGTAGACCTGATCCTCTCGAAGGTCTCCGACCTGTCGGCCTTTGGCACTGAACTGCACTGCGAGGTGCTGGAGGATCCGTACAAGGGCTGATCCTTTTACCGAAACGGATGCTAGGCACCTAAACTTCCTTTCTTCTTCTGATTTCCGATTCCGAACGTGCTATATCGTGTGCTTTATTCTGAATCGAGTAGGAGACTGGCGATTAATTCTGAGTTTGTCAGTTGATACCTATATGCACATACACGCGTTCACACGAGCGCGAATGCTAGCGTCTGCCGATCGCTCATGTCTTTCGAAAGAGTGTCTCGGTTCTCATTTGCGGCGTTGCGGTCGGCCGGGACCGAAGGTCCCGGCCTCTGTATGTTATCCAGCCGCCCTTAAAGCGCCCAAAATTCGCTCGAAGCTTGTCATAATGGTCATGACCGTGTCGTTAAAATTGCTGTAAATACGCTTCACCACCTTCCCCTCGGAGACCTCCATTGCAAGAGAGAACGAACAAAGCTCGTTCACGAATGTTTTTGCTATCATGGTGTTTAACCGTGGGAATAGGTGCTTTGACAGATACATGGCGGTCAGTGACTTGCGCACGTGCATGTACCCTGGCGCGTGCATTTTACTAAATATATGACCAACTCAGGTTGTATCTGCCTTCGTTTCACAGAAGCACACTAACGACTGCTCGCAAAACACACCGACATGCACATTTGGTTCGCGCGTGCGCACCCCTTATATAGGGAAGGCATAATCGCAACCGCATCAGAGAGGAACTTCCATGAGAAGAACAAACACCTGCGGCGAGCTGAGGTCGTCGGACC
>CAZXOR010000139.1:0-3462 GCA_964642395.1 uncultured Methanomassiliicoccales archaeon
AGGGGCTCTACTACGTGACGTCCATGGTCTGGCCGATTGTCATCGCCATACTGGTTTACATCGCGGGAACCCTCATTCAGGACTATCAGGCGTATAAGTCCATCAAGCTGAGCATGATCTTCGGGAGTGTCGGCCTGGTGAGCCTAGGCCTGGTGGCCATCGGAGTTTTGGACATCGTCCTGTTCTTTATTGGCATGGCTGGGACCACGGAGCTGGGCATCGCTGAAATTGTGTCCGGCGTAATCCTCTCCATCCTGAGCTCGCTGGTAAAGGGCCGTATTAGGCCCGCCGAACAGCCCGAGGAGGCGCAGGCGGATGGATCCAGCTGAGTGGGAGTCGATATACCTCCGCATTTTACAGGACATGGGATACGATCGCCTGGAGGATGAGGCCTGTGTTAAGGTGCTCAAAGCCGTGACTCTCAACTCGGACTTAGTGGACGATGAGGAGGTAGCGTCATTCTTCGGCAACACGGCCACCGTGTTCGGGGATGCACCTCGTTTGGAGCGGGACATCGCATCGATGCCGCCGGAGGGGACGCTGATCGCTTCTGGATCTGCGGTGGCGAGACTGCACGCAGTCAGCATTCGCCCCGACGTGGTGGTCACTGACCTCGACGGGGACATAGGGCCTCAGCTGGAGGCTAGCTGTGCGGGCGCCCTCACGTTCATCCATGCCCACGGGGACAACCGGGACCTAGTCAGGGAATTCGCCGGCAGGTTCGCCGGCCCGATGGTCCTGACCACGCAGTCGGCTCCCGAGAGCACCGTCTTCAACTACGGCGGGTTCACTGATGGGGACCGGGCCGTGTGTATCGCGGAAGCCTTCGGAGCCGAGAGAATCCTGCTAGAGGGGTTTGACTACGACCATCCGAACCCAAAGGAAGGCTCTGACCCCACGGTCAAACTCAGAAAGCTGGCCTGGGCCAGGAAGATCGTCTCCGAGGTGAGTCGCAGGGTCCAACTGATTAGCCCGAGCGAATGACCGCTCCCATTTATAGGAGAAGCAACTACCGACTCCCGAGGGACCTTCGATGGAACTGACGTATCAGATTCTCATAGTGCTGGCTGTCATCTACATCCCCATTTGGCTCTGGGTCTGGAGATGCCCTGAGAAGGCCGAGAGGCACCACCTCCGCAAGTATGGCCTCTGTGTTATGATCAAGACCAAACTGGGGATGAGAATCACGGATCGCCTAGCCAGGTACACCAGGTTTTGGCGGGTTTTCGGGGTTTTCTCCAAAGTCGTCTCCGCCATCCTGTTCCTGTTAATGATGTACATACTGGTCGTCGCCATACTGGCGGTACCGGCGAGGATGGTATCTGACGCATCTATAGGTATTGAGTACGTCCTGGCCATCCCTGGCATCAACCCAATGCTGCCGCTTGTCTACGGAGTGATAGCGCTGGTAGTGGCCATGGTGGTCCACGAGCTCGGTCACGGGATTCAGGCCAGGGCGAATGGCGCCCGCGTGGACTCCTCCGGCCTCCTGTACGGCGTCGTCCCCCTAGGGGCGTTCGTAGAACCCAACGAAAAGGACATGAAGAGCAAACCCCGCAGGGCCCAGATGGACATGTACACCGCAGGAATCTCCATGAACACGGTCACAGCTTTGGTGTGCTTCACCCTGCTGGTTGTATGCTGCGGGGCACTCTCCAGCGACTATGAGGACGAAGCCGGCGTCTACTCCTTGGACACAGACTCCCCCGCGTACTTAGCCGGTATCCCCGCTTCGGCGATCATCACCGGGCTGTATGAGGTCGACGGCGGCTCCGTGGGAGAGCGCATAGAGGTCTCTACGTCGGTAAACGAGACAATAACGTCGCTGGATTTGTCCGTGGACCCACTTAGTTACTACTATGTTGAATACCTGTACCATAACGAGACGTACGTCACGGATATGCCGATCCAGATGGGGGTATACATAAGGTCCATAACCACCAACAGCCCCGCGCAGTTCGCCGGGTTAGAGAACGGAAAATTCATTTATTCCATAAGGATCGGTAGGATGGAGACGGTGGTAACGTCCGTATCCCAGTTCAGGGAGATCATGTCTGTCACGGAGCCGGGGCAGACGATTACCGTCGGCATAGTCCAGCAGGTCGTCTACGGGGAGAGCGATCTTGAGGTGATTTATGTCGATATCCCGCTGACCTACAACGGCAGCGTCGGATTCCTGGGCATCTCGGTATCGACCAGCGGCATGACCTTCACGACTCCGAGCATCATGCTGAGCATGGCCACCAACCCGTTTTACGAGGCTGACTCTGCGTACATGTACTTCACATCCATCTTCAGCTACCTATCCGGACCGTTCAACGGCATGGACCCGATCTCTGACGACATCAAGTGGTGGTACGACGTCCCCCTAGACGATGTAATGTGGTTCATCATAACCCTGCTCTACTGGCTGTTCTGGTTGAACATACTCCTGGCTATATCCAACGCCATCCCGGCCTATCCCTTCGACGGAGGATTCATATTTGCCGGAGGTGTCAGCTGGTTGTGCGAGAGATTCGGCATCCGTGACGAGGAGCGCCGCGACCGCATAACAGATAGTGTTTCCAGTAGTATATCGATCGTGGTGTTGTTCATGTTCGCCCTCGTGATGCTGTCATTCGTGATGTGAGAACGGTAGTGAGGTGAGAGTAATGATGGATATCTACGAGATGAAGGACGGGAAGCCCGTGAAGACCGACTCGATCAAAGACGACGTCTGGATCAACCTGGTCAACCCCACCGCCGAGGAGATAGATATCGTCCAGGCTGCGCTGCAGATCGACAGGGAAGCCCTCACCGCCGCCCTGGACGACGAGGAGGGCTCCAGGACTGAAGTCTCCCAAAAATACACCCTTATCCTCATCGACGCCCCCGCCAGGGATTGGAGGAACAACCGGGAAGAGTTCACCACTTACCCGCTGTCTATCACTATCACGGACACCGCCATCGTGACTGTCTCCCTGCTGAAGATGTTCACCCTAATCAACATCACGTCTGGGAAGAACAAGAACATCAACACTGTCAACGTTGCCAACCGCACCCGCTTCGTACTGCAGATCCTGTTCCGTGTGGCGATGAACTACCAGGCGGATTTGAAGTATATCGAGGTC
Organism: uncultured Methanomassiliicoccales archaeon; assembly: GCA_964642395.1. Classification (GTDB taxonomy): domain Archaea; phylum Thermoplasmatota; class Thermoplasmata; order Methanomassiliicoccales; family Methanomethylophilaceae; genus Methanoprimaticola. Next base: position 3,111 of record CAZXOR010000139.1, read on the forward strand.
AAAAGGATGGCCATCGAGGAGTCTATAAGGAAGACTACCCGCAGGGATGACCTGTTCGAGCTCCACGAGCTGGAGTCCAACCTGGTCTACTTCAAGACCAGCCTCAGCGTGAACTCGTCGGTGGTGGATAGGTTAGGCAAGCTGTCCCGCTTCATGTCCAGTACGGAGGATCGCGACCTCATGGACGACGTGGTTATCGAGACCAACCAGGCCCTGGAGATGACCATGACTTATAGCCAGATCATCAAGGGTACTAGGCAGCTGGTGGAAGCCGATCTCAACAACTCTCTTTCTAATGTCATGAAGTTCCTGACGTCCATCACGCTGATCATAGCCATACCCACCATGGTGG
>CAZXOR010000140.1:0-3442 GCA_964642395.1 uncultured Methanomassiliicoccales archaeon
GGGGTACCCTGACCCACGACTACGTGTGCGATGAGAATGGAATCGTCACTGCATGTAACATGGTCGTCGGTACAACCAACAACAACGGGCCCATTTGCATGGACGTTGCTAAGGTCGCCAAGGCGCTGATCCACAACTTCGAGGTCTCCCCCGGTCTGCTGAACATGGTCGAGATGGCGTTCAGGGCTTACGACCCCTGCAACTCCTGCGCGACCCACGCTCTGCCCGGGCAGATGCCCCTGACCGCTGTGATCAGGAATGCCGACGGTTCGATCTACGATACCATCAGCCGTAGCTGAAAATTTAAACAGGAGGGGGTCTCCCCCTCCGCAAACCGGTTCTCCCAGTCTCAGAACAGCGTTTCGACAAGACGTCCTGCAGCATCGTACCGGTCAATCAACATATGTTTACAGCGAGAGGACTAGATGCGAACAAAATAGATACCCTTCGGAGAAAAATTATGATTGTGTTTTTCCAATGGAAATGATGGGGGGTATCAAAAATACTTCACCCACCTTTTAGGTGAATTCTTGAACCTAGTGTAGTCCTTGCCGGTGACCATCAGGTCATGGCGCTTGCCCAGGTCTATGCCGTCCAGGAGATAAATGTGGGCGTTGTCCAGGTTCAAAAGATCGCTGTTCAGGACTGGCCCCAACAGGTCATCGCCAATTACATTGACTGGAGATCCCCCGAGCATGCGGTTGAACGCCGGGATCACGATGAACCCGGTAGGCAGGCTCGGGAATTTGGCGTCCGAGGCACCCTCAACGAACTTTCCTCTGAACCAGCATGGCTCAATGGTGCGTCTGCCGACGCCGTCCTTGAACATGATCGCAGGGTGGTTATGCGCCATGACCAGAGTCTCGCATGCCATCACATTCTCGGAAGGCCAGGTGTGTCCGTGGATGAATCCGACATCTCCGAACCTCAGCCCGGTGGCGGGTCTTATCTTCACCTTGCTAGGGAGGAACTCCTCGATGCTGGTGTCGTGGTTCCCCCGCACCACGTCTATAATGTCGAACCTCTCGAAGAGGCTCTCAAAGAAATCGGGGATCTCCCTGTACTCCTGCTTGGTGGATCCGGGCACAGAGTCTTTCACATCCCCAATGACTATCAAGCGGCTAACATCATCATCCGCGGCCTCAAGGATGATCCCGTGCATATCGGATGTATGTGAAGGAAGGTGGAAGCCCTTGGCATGGAGATGCGACTCCACACCGATGTGAAGGTCCCCTATCACAAGGCAGTTCTCCACCTTCAACGCAGGGATACCATAGACTGGCTGAATCTCGGTCATCTGAGGTCGTCCCTGAGAACATGCGGTATCTCATCAATGACGTCGGTGGCGACCATCCCGTAGGACTTATCCCTGAACGCCCTCTCCCCGGCGAGACCGCAGATATACGTCCCCAGACACGCGGCATCGAAGCAGGTCATCCCCTTTGACAGGAGCGCGGCAATGCATCCTGCGAGTACATCCCCGGTCCCGGCCCCCGTCATCCCGGAAGTACCGGTGCGATTAAGCCTGGTCCTGCGGCCGTCCGTGATCTCGTCGGTCTTCCCCTTGAGGGCCACCACGGCTCCCATGTGGTCACCCAGCTCGTTGACACAGCATGAGTCCTCGAGCCTCCTGTACTCCCCATGGTGGGGCGTGAGAATGACATTTCCGCCGAACGTCATGCCCGCGACGGCAATGATCCCGTCAGCGTCAATGACCATCGGCGTCCTACACAAGGACGCGAACCATCTTACGGCATCAAGGGTCTCTGGCGCCGTGCCCAGACCCGGACCTATCAACACGGCATCGTAGTGCTCTGACTCGGTCAGGAGCATCTCGACGGATCCCCCCTCGAGGTGGTCTCCAGGCAGAGAGGTGATCATCAGGACAGGGTTCGATGCGGCGGCGATCGCATAGGTGGATTCCGGAGTGAACAGCCTGACTATATCCGCACCCGTCCTAAGCGCGGATGACGATGCCATGATAGGGGCTCCGAAGTAGGGTCCCCCGGCGATGATCATGAGCCTGCCGTTCTGGCCTTTGTGACTGTCGTCAGACGGCAAGGGGTATCTGAGCATGTCCCCGGGGCCCGTGATGTCCACGGCCTCCGCGGGGATGCCTATGTCCGCGACGATGATCTCGCCACAGCTCTCCCTATCCATCCCCTCCTTGATGTCATGAAAGGTGATCGTGATGTCCGGTCTGACGGAGACATCCGCGCCGAGGCCGGACGGGACGTCTACTGACACTATCGTTCTACAGGTCTCCGACAGCGCATCGATGAAGCTCCTGTACGGCTCGCGAATAGTCCCGGACAGCCCCGTCCCGAGGGCGCAATCGACGATGACGTCGTAAGCGCCCAAATTAACCTTGGAGTATTCTATGATTGGGCAGGTCAAAGACGAGTAGAAGTCCCATGCGGTGTCGGTATGGATCTCCGACGGCTTTTTAAGAAGGGCCACGGAGACGGTCTCCGGATCCATGAGGGAGGCCGCCGCGAACCCGTCGCCTCCGTTATTCCCTGGTCCACAGATGAAGAGGATCTTCTTGCCAGGAAACCTCTCTCCCAGCAAATCGGCCACGGCCTTCCCGGCATTGCTCATGAGCTCGGCAACGGACACCCCGAGGGCTTCGGCGTTTACGTCCATCACCCTAGAGTCCAGGGGACTCATCAAAACGGTCACTTCCTCTGATTGCTTACGAGAATCTCCCCAATCTTAGGGAGTAGCTCGGTCTTCGACATGACTCCTCTCTCGACCTTGACACACCCGTGCCTTGCGCGGGGCGCCTTGGGGTAGGACATGTCCTCGCGAACCTCGTACTCCAGGTTCAGAATCATAGCGCCCTTGGCGATAATATCCAGATCCGGGTTGGCCACACAAAGCTATTTCGGGGGTCTCCTACCCTCCGATCTCGTGCGGTTAATGTCGAAGTACTCGGGCCAAAGGGTGATCGCTATGTCCGGGTCGTATACCATGGCTATCACTATCCGTCTACCCTAATAATTGTTTGGTTCCGTATCATCGGACTGTTTATGCTAATTCTGAGTCCGTGTTCACACAGTGTGGATGCATGTGGGACGCGGAATGGCATCTCCGATGAGGATATTCGGATGGATATTTGGAATCGAATGTAGAACCCTTGTTCTTGAGCCTGCCGACGAAGCCATGTCCGAAGATAAAATCAGTGACTCAAGGGTACGGACAAGTGGATGAGGAAAAAAGGGACCCACTAGGGTCGAAATGTTTTGTGGATTCGATTACTCAAGCAGAATAGCATTGATAGCGCCATTTTGTCCGGGCCTGGATGTGACGATGGCGTCGCCGATCTCGGTTGTGATCGTGGCCCCTTTGTTCATGATGTTGCGCTGAACGTAGTTGGGGTCAGCAGGGTTGGACTTCACGGTCAGGATCTTGACCTTCTTGACCGTGTTGGTCTTCTTGT
>CAZXOR010000141.1:0-3436 GCA_964642395.1 uncultured Methanomassiliicoccales archaeon
AGCCAGAGGTCAAAATGCCCCGTGGACGTCCGAAGAAGGCGCCTCAAGATGAGGGCTTAATACTGTGACAATGGAAACTTCTGTTATTAATCAAAAATACTGTAAACATTCAGACATGTCGAGAACGCTGAATTGAATCGTCATCCGAGATATAACCAGCAGATCCTATCCGAAAATGACGGAGGCCCGCATCTATGTGCCGGAATCGATGCATGAGAAAATCTGCGGACCCTGACAGGGGACCGCTAGCATCGGTTTATGTCGCCATAAGGTAGATGCGATAATCCACATGAGACATTCCAGAGATTGAAGCGTGGTGGAGGTCAGGCTTGGCCAGGACATGGTGGACTCGGCAGCCACGAACCTGCTCAGGATCAGGATGAAGGTTGACTTAGAGCCGTCCTTCCTGACTGTGGTCATCGACATGGAGTATGTGTACATTCGGGACGACGGGGTGCATTATCCTTCTAGGATGCCTCCGGAACTGATGGGAGAGGCTCACGGGAGGTCAGAGGATGCCCATGTCGGTGAGCTTCTCCGGGAGGTACGTGTCCGTCACATAGTCCAGGCCATACTTGGCCAGCGCCTGCTGCTCGGACTTCTTGTTCATACTGAGCATGGCCTGGATCTCGTTGACCCAGAACTCGTCGGCGAACCTGGGGTCGGAGAGCTCCGCGTTTAATGCTCCCACGTCCTTGTCGTTGAGTTTGTCAGTGGGCAGGTCGTAGTTCAGGATGTCCGATGCAGTGATCCCGATGAATTGGGCTGTTGGCGTCGCCAGGTACTCCGAAATGTGAGCGGTCTTGATCGCCCCGTACGCCACTGAGGCGTAGATCCTGAACGACCAGGGGTCTCCGTCTGTAAACACGGTCACCGGCAGGCTGTACTCTTCGTTGAGTCTCTTGATTAGGCGCCTGGTGGATCTGGTGGGCTGTCCGGACAGGTGGATGAGGGTGCACCCATACCTCTCCGGGAAGCCGTTCTCAATCAGCCTCGCGAACATTCCCCCCGTTTCAATGGCCATAATGAACCTGGTGTTCCCGGGATCTATCTGGAAAGTATCTTGCTCGACCTTGTACGGGATCCCGAATCCCGTCTCGGCCACGTCGTCCATGCAATTGATCATCTTCATGCCCTTCTTGGTGGAGATGGTGAAGTTGATGTCACCGTACACATGGGCGCTGCCCTCTTCTGGTCTGAGCCTGAAATCCTCCCTCATGCAGTGGGTCATGGTCTCCAGATCCTCCGCCAGGAAATTGCTCTCGTCTTGAATGTGGAACTTGGCGTGGCTCCATCCCTCAGAGATGTAGTACATCTCTCTCAGGGTGGAGGATTTGTTGTCGCGGATCATCTCATTGATGAAGTCCACGGTGTACACGGTGCGCAATATCGAGACCACCCCATTCACGGTCTTGGCGGAGCGCGTCGTCCTGAGGTCACCATACTTCCAGACGTTGTGTTGGGGATCAAACTCGATGTTCCTCTTGGACCTCATTGGAAGCTCCACCGAGGGGATGTTTCCCTGGTCCATCTGGTTATAGATCTGCTCGATTATGCCCGTGAGGCTCTCCAGGGCCGCCTGCTGCCTGTCATTCGTCGCCAAGATCTTCCACCTCCTCTTCCTTCTCGTCCTCTTCGACGAAGTCGCTATCGTCGATCTGGAGGATCTCCATGCCTTTTATCCCCCAGTCGCCCGGCAGGAACTCCGCGCCCATGACCATCGCCGGGTTCAACCCGGAGAAGTAGATGTCGTCGGCGTCGAAGGTGTCCGCCATGTCGCCCCTGAGCTCAAATGCTATCTCTATGTGCTCCGAGGGCTGGAGGTCCCTGATCTCCCAGTTGACCTTGCCGTCGTCCTTCATGTTCATGAACAGGGGATGAGAAAACAGCGTTAGATTCACCGCCTCCTTCGGCACCTGGGTATGGAGCATCATGGTGCGCGGGAGGCTGGTATAGTTGTAGATGGTATACTTGATATCATAGACTTTCTTGTCCGCCTTCTTCACGGAGGGTTCTACCCAGACCACGTTCATAATCCTGGTGATGGTCATGTCCAGGTTGGGGACAGGTCTGCCCAGTTGCTCAGCAGTCTTCCTTGCCATATCCGGCAGGATCTCCTGCACGATCTTGAACTTGGCATGGGTCTTGTTCCTCCTTTCCAGTTTGTTCAGGTGGCTCTTGAGATTTCTGGCGCATAGCTTCAGCGCCAGGCCAATCTCGCTCTGTAGCTCCGGGAAGGACGCGATCGCTTCCTTGCCCTCGGACGTGAACGGGACTTTGGTCGAGGCCACGTGGACGAGAATGATGGCAGGTCCGAACGGGATCCCCTTCCCTCCCCTCTGCTCCAGGCCGTACCTTCTCCAGTCCATGTCAGATATGGCCTTGGTGATCGCGCAGGCGCCCTGCTGGTACAGCAGGGGGACACGATTGGCGAACCTGAGGATCTGCACTTGCCCATCAGCAGGGATATCCCCGCCGTAGACTATGCCGGTCTCCACCACGAAGGGGTTGCCGTTAACCGCCTTGGGGGAGCGGGTGACAGGGGTGGCGTAGTAGTCGGGCCTGAGCCCATCAAGTACATGCATGAGGCCTTTCTTGATTAGCGTGTCTCCGATGGGGGAGAGGCAATCGGTGGGAGGGGCCATGATCTTTACAGTCTTGATCACGTCCAGGATCGCTATGGCATCCTCCCTGGTGATCCTGTCCGGCTTTTTATCCCCGTCCACCTTGGACTTAAAGAGTATCTCTGTTACAAGCCTATCAGTGATCCTGGAAAAATCGTTCTTTAGGAACGCACTCACGGTCTTCTAAGCGGAGTTGGACGCGTACTTTAGTAGATCCCCTATTTCCATGCCCTCCGGATGGGGCTTGATCTCCTTCGGCCTCGGGGGCATGACGTCCGTGGCCCTTTCGAACACGTACCTAGTGTCGTCCGGGTCATGGAACGTAATCTCCGCATGTGGGTTGACTATGGCGGTGTTCATCAGGTACTCGAACACGGACTGCTTCCCGGTGATGTACCTTCCCTTGATGGTGTACTCGATCAAGGTCCCATGCTCCTTGCCCTCCCATGTGAATGCCTTGTCGTTGGTAACGATGGGGCGATTAGTCTTGGTATCGATGACTATGTCCATCCCCCAAGCGACCTCGTCCTCGCCTTCAATCTTGGACACTACATGCGCTGATTTGCCGGTGGTGATGTTGCCATACATGACCGTCGCAGAGATCCCGATGCCCTGTTGGCCCCTAGATTGCCTCAATGCGTGGAATCTGGATCCATAGAGGAGGCGTCCGAACACGTTTGGTATCATACTGTGCACGATCCCGGGGCCGTTGTCCTCGATGCTGATCTTATAGTCCTCATTGTTCAGCCTGTTGACGGTGACGACGACGTCCGGGAGAAACCCGGCCTCCTCGCATGCGTCCAGCGAGTTGT
>CAZXOR010000142.1:0-3415 GCA_964642395.1 uncultured Methanomassiliicoccales archaeon
GTGCTGGTCATAGGCGCCGGCTTCGTGGGCACCTGGGCCGTAAGGTTTCTACAGGAAATGGGCGCAAAGGTGTCCGTAACTGACATCAACTACGAGAAGGCCGAGCGCCTCAAAGAGTGCGGCATCAAGCCGCTGAAGGACGTGGCGAAGACCATCTCCGACTACACGCTTCTGCTTAACGCGGCACCGTTCATCATCCCCAGCGAGATCATCGCCGAGGAATCCGTCATTTCCAGCCCCGGAGTCCCCCACTACTACGACCAGGTGGGGAGGAACAAAGCCAAGGCGATCATCCACGACCCGCTGGAGATCGGAGCGGCCGTCATGGCTATTAACAGCGCGGGTTTCAGCATTAAGAGAGAGGTGTGAGCATGAGATACGGAATAGCACTGGACATCGGCACTAGCGGCATGAGGTGCCAAGCCCTGGACCTGGACACCGGGGAGACGCTGGGTACCGCCATCACGGAAAAGCATCCTATCCCAGGGATGAATGTCATAGACCATGTGAACTTCGCCATAAAGGCCGGGGAGGACGTGGCCAACGGGCTGATGATCGAGACCGCCAACAACCTGTTCGCGGAGCTCAGCATAGACTTATCAAGGGTGGAGGTGATAGCGGTCTGTGGCAACCCGTTCCAGCTCTCCCTGTTCCAGAACATCGAGATCAGGGACCTGGCCTACGCCGGGAAGAACATGATCAAGTCTCTGGGCATCGAATCACCTTCTAGGGACGGGGACATCGTGGATGCATCGTCCCTCGGGCTCAGGGGCATGCCTGATGCGAAAGTCGTTATCCCCCCGGCAGTCACCCACGAAATCGGAGCGGACGCCATCGCTATGATGCTAATGACCAACATCCTGGAGGAGAAGGAGCCATGCATCGTGGTGGATTACGGTACAAACGCGGAGATGGCCTTGGTCAGGGACGGCAACGTGTACACCGGATCCGCCGCGGCAGGTCCCGCACTGGAGGGTCAAGAGATCGAGCACGGAATGCTCGCCGCACCGGGGGCCATCAGCGAGATAGAGATCACCGACAAAGGCTGGAGATGCTACGTCCTGGATGACACCATCGCCGACATGGAGGGAGACCTGATTGATCCGGTGACCGGGGAGGTCATCGAGGAGGGACCCATGCACGGTAAGGCAGTGGGGATCACCGGTACCGGAGTGATCGCTGCCCTAGCCAACGGGATGAAAACCGGCGTTATTGTCCCCCCGAAGATCGAGACGCCAGACGGGAGGCTCCACCTCCAGGACGGGATTTCCATCTCCGGACGCGACGTGGAGGAGGCTGGCAAGGCCATTGGCGCGCTCCGCGCCGGGTTCCTCACGCTCCTGGACGACTCCGGTCTATGGGTGGACGACGTTAGGAAGGCATACATGTCCGGGGCGTCTGGGCTCTACGTGGATGCCAGGAAGGCCCAGGAGGTGGGCATGGTCACTCCCGGCTCAACGGAGATCGTCTAGCTGGGGAACACGTCCATTTCCATGGCGAGAAAGATCGTCCTAGGCGAGATAGATCTGGAGGACCTGAAAGCCTTTGCGAAGAAGCTAAGAGCTACTCACTGCATGTTCGCCACCTCGGAGTTCTTCAAGAACGTGTACTCCATCGAGTTCTCGCTCTGGTGCTCCAGCATGCCCATGGACCAGTACAATCCCATGATGGAAATCTATGGCCTGAAGCCGTTACCGCCGTTTCCAGAATCGGAGAACATTAGGGTCACCCGCCTGGCCGCTAGAGACCTGCCCGACACTGAGAAGTGCAAAGTGAAGATCATCAAATGCGGGACCAAGCTCACTGGCGTCGTCAAGAGTTGCATTGGATGCAGGAAGTGCGTCAGGGCCTGTCCGGAGAACGCCATCGACATTGTCCCCGAGGGCGTATCCCAGTACTGCGCCGTTATACGCTCAGACAGGTGCGCCGGAGTAGCCTGCAGGAGGTGCGAGGACGCCTGCCCCGAGAAAGTGCTCCACACAATGGCCCTGAAACTAACGAATTGATCAAAACGGCGGGAAACTCCGCCATCTTCCACTTTTAGGTTCACTTTATGAGTATACTGTCTACGCCGTGGTAGGACTTCAGCACCGGGATCGCGTCCGACAGGATCTTGCCGTATGCTACGACCAGCAGCATCGCCGTCTCCATTTAGCCAGAATCGTCCACCATGGCTTGCCTGACCGACACACCGTACCTGTAGAGAACGTCGGTAATGTCGATGAGGATGCCGGGCATGGAGGCGTCCGTGGGCGTAATGACTACGGACAATCACCCTATCTCCGGCGCCAAGTCGACCATGGACAGGGTGCATCTGAGCTTCGAGAAGACTGCGTCGAGTTCTAGCGTGGCTGAGATCCTTTCCAACGTGGACTTGACGACCCTGCGGTCAACCACGCAGGCCCGTCCTATGGCGAAGTCGCCCTGCTCGACCTCGCCGCAGTAGGCGCAGCCGTCCACAACACGCATCCCCTGCTAGAGGAAGAGCTTCACGACCTTCTTCTGGGAAGGATATCCGGTAAAGACGTCTCCGATAACGTCCATGGCACGTTAACTTTAGGACGTTGATGTGTGTTTTTATACGTTCAACAACAGTCTGACCCATCGTCCAAGAGTCATGACACCATGTTCCTATGGGTGATTCCTCTGTAGAGGGGCACCCGGAACCTGTCCATGAACATGACTGTCTATGAGGAAGCTGTCCCTGATGATCCTCAGCGGCCTCAGCTCCTGGTCGTGGACATCCTCCGGCAGCGTGCTATTGGTCACCTGGAAGTATTCCACCGACCTCGACCTCATGGCCACGAAGTCCCCGTACTCGTCGGCGTACACCAATTATTCAGTCTCCTCATCTTCAGGTAGACGATGTTTTCCCAAATCTTTTCATGTCCCCCTCGGCGAGACCGCCCGTTACCGCGTTGTCTATCCAGACATCGGTGGTGTAGTACTTCTCACGATTCCGCAGCAGTCTCTGACTGCGGTATCGTAGCGATCGATCTGTGGAACAGGTAGGCCTCCACCAGGGCGTCCATGAACTTCCGCACATCGTAGATGTCCTACCCGAATGATGCCGTGACGGCCCTGCAGCTGGTGATGGAGCCGATGCTAGAATGCAAGAAGCGGAAGACCTCCACCAGAAGACGCGTCTAGGATGATGGAATCCTGCGAGGACATTCGTCAGGACGATTATGTTGAAGATGCCGAGCAACTGTCGCCTGTTGAACCCCTCATTGTCCTCACGGTTGCCGTGGATATGAAGCCTTTACGGAGATGCCTCGAAAACATTTCGTCCAGGTCTCCACCGGCTAACCTCCCCTCCCGAACGACAGTGCCATAGTCCAAAAATCCTTTAGTCATTCAGCTTTATATGATTTAGAGCTGAAAAAGCGAGTTTAGAAACTTAGACCAAACCAGG
>CAZXOR010000143.1:0-3414 GCA_964642395.1 uncultured Methanomassiliicoccales archaeon
TATAGGACCGTTGACCTCTTTTTACATAAGCACATCTTTTTATATAACCCCGATACTAGCACGTTCCTGATTCAATTCAACAGGGTTGGTTAATTATGAAGATGCCCAGAACCGTTAAAAGATACTGTACATACTGCAAGACCCACACCGAGCAGGAAGTAGAGAGGGTCAAGAAAAAGAAAGCCAGTGAACTCAAATGGGGTCAAAGAAGATTTAGAAAGGTTACCGCCGGTTACGGAGGTTTTCCAAGGCCCAAGCCTGAGGGGAGGGAGAAGCCCACCAAGAGGATCAACCTCAGATACAGGTGCGCCCAGTGCAAGAAGGCCAACACATCCCCCTGCATCCGCGCGAAGAAGTTTGAGCTCACGGAGTGATCACATGACCGGAGACTTCATCAAGATTAAGTGCCCAGACTGCGCCAATGAACAGATTGCTTTCAAGAAGGCCGCTACCAAGGTTACCTGCCACGTCTGCGGATCTACCCTTATCGTCCCCAAGGGTGGCGTCGGTGAGATCAAGGGCGAGATCCTCGAGGTTGTCGGCTGATGTCCAGAGTCAAGGGCTTCCCTGAGCACGGCGAACTCATTGTCTGCACCGTGAAGAACGTCAAAAACTTCGGTGCCTTCGTCACACTCGACGAGTACAATGACAAGGAAGGGTTCGTTCACGTTAGGGATGTTGCCACTGGCTGGGTAAAGTACATCAGAGACTACATCAGGGAAGGGCAAAAGATAGTTTGCAAGGTTTTGGGCGTAGACTCTTCAAAAGGTCATATCGACCTTTCCCTGAAATCTGTAAATGAGCATCAGAAGAGAGAGAAAATCCAGCAATGGAAGAACGAGAAGAAAGCCGAGAAGCTCGTGGAGATCGTTGCCGAGAGGATGGGGATTTTCATCGACGATGCTTACGACCTCTTCGGCAATGATCTGCTGGAGACGTATGAGACGCTCTACGGTGCCTTCGAAGCCGTTGTCGCCGACCCCGAGGACTTTCTCAAGGACTTCTCCGGTGACTGGACGGATACGTTCACCGAGGTCGCGAAGGAGAACGTTGTCCCGCCTTCCGTTCAGATTGACGGGATCCTGGAGATGATGTCTTCGGCCCCCAACGGTATGGAGCTCATAAAGCACGCCCTCATGGCGGCGATCGAGGCCGCCGGCGACGACGATGTAGAGATCGCATGCGTTGGATGCCCTAAATACAGGGTTATTGTGAACGCCTCTGAGTACAAGGAGGCTGAGGAGATCATGAGAAACGTCTCCGCAGCGGCTATCAACGACCTGACATCCAACGGCGGCACTGCCTCGCTGAAGCGCGAGAGCAAGTGATTTTAGATCACGTTTCAGAAAATGCCCCTCTTACGGAAGGTATACGCTTCTGCCGGAGTATGTCACGTGCGGCACGATCACCTCCTGCTCCGTGCCCCCCTATACTTCCCCGAAAACCGCAAGGGCGAGTATAGGAGAAAGACGATTATCGAGAGGTATGGTGAGAATGGCAAGCTTGGTAAGCTATGACTGCAGACCGTAGCTGAGGCGCCCCGTGTTCATCGAGGGGCTTCCCGGTGTCGGGAACGTAGGGAGGTTGGCTGCGAACCTGGTCGCGGAACAAACTGGCGCCAAGCGCATGGCCCGCATCTACTCCGACGACCTGCCACCCCAAGTGGTCCTGGACGCGGAGTCCGTGGCGGAGACAGTATGCAATGAGCTGTGGTACTCTGATATTAGAGACAGGGACGCAGTCTTCTTGCTGGGGGACTTCCAGGGCACCACGCCCGCTGGCCAGTATAACCTCTCGGAGACGGTCTTCAGGATGATTCTTCCCCACGATCCATCGCTTATCATCACACTTGGCGGGTACGGTACCGGGCAGCTCGTCAGGGCCCCCCGTGTCCTCGGAGCTGTGTCCGAAACACACCTCAAGCCCAAGATGGAGGCCGCCGGCGTGGGGTTCTATCCAGGAGAGCCCAAGGGCGGCATCGTCGGCGCCGCCGCCATGATCCTCGGCTTCGGCAAGATGTACGGCATTGACTCAGTCTGCATCATGGGCGAGACCTCCGGGTACATCAGCGACCACAGGAGCGCTAAGAACGTCGTTCACGCCATCGCGGCCCTGCTGGGGATAGACGTGGACACATCCTCCTTCCAAACCCAAGTCGATGCCATCGAAGCCGCTAGTGAGATAGCCGGACAGGAAAGCCAGAGTCCCCAGGAAGAGGAGGACCTCGTGTACATCCGTTGAAGTCGACTCAAAATAATATAGCCGACGCATCCATACTCCTTTTGAGGAGGGGTACGCCCTGAAGATTCTGAATGGCAAGAGGATCAAGGACTACGTCAGTAAGCGCGAGATCCTCCTCTTCATCGGTGCCTTCCTCGTGACCGGCGTCGTTACACTCATAAGCGACCAGATGCCAGTCAACATCATGCCAAACCTGGCCCTGTGCCCGGTCATCGGACTCCTCTTCGGTCCGTTTGCGTCCTTGGGCGTTAACCTTGTCAGCCTTATAGACAACCTGAGAACTGGTACATCTATCCCCTATTGCATAATGGACCTTATCACGGTCTTCCTGGTGTCGTACATACCGTACAGGCTCTGGTACAGCACGTTTATGATCATGGACAACCGTCCTCCTGTGCTGGACTCCGTCCGCAACATCGCTAAGTTCACCCTGATGATGACCATAGCCAGCATGGTCTACACCGTCCTCTACACTCTGACCTACAGTCTCATGGAGGGCACTTTCACCATGAACCACGAGGATGTCGTCCGCTTCCTGAACGTGATGTCCTTCTCGTTCCTGTTTGGTCTGTCGGCGATCCTGCTTTTAAGATACCTCGGGGTCAGGTTCTACACACCGAAGTTCGGTGGCACCCCGGACGACTTCCGTCGCCGGGTGAACCCGTACATATACTGCGTATTCCTGGCCCTAGCCTTGGCATCCCCGGTGATCCTCAAATTCTACCCAAAGGGGCCTATGATACCCATTGTCTGCCTGGTCTCCTACGCGCTCATTATAGCATTCCTGCTGAAGCCCGTCGAGCAGGCCAGCACTGAGGAGAACACCATCATGGTGATGGGGATTGGGTTCAACAAGTTCAATCGCACTCTGATCGAAAGGATGATCGTCATCTTCATCGTGTATGGGTTAATGATTTGCATCGTGGCTGGAGCGGCCGCGTCCATAGGAATGCTGGAGGATGTGTTCGGCTGGGGCCACGATGTTACCCTGCTGTTCTACATGAGTCTCGGCCTCATGATATTCCTGCTGTTCGCGGTGGTGTTCCTGTGGTACATCGAGAAGAACATCACCATGCCCATCGGGGAGCTCTCCGAAGCGTCCAGGGACTTCATCAACAGCGACCACGAGTTCTCCAGTACCGAGTTCGCTTACAGCTGCAGAGACCTCGTCGA
>CAZXOR010000144.1:0-3331 GCA_964642395.1 uncultured Methanomassiliicoccales archaeon
GATTAAATGGAGTACACCTCAGACATACAAAATCCTCCTTAGATCCTCCCCATCGAAGAATGTCACCCCCGAGATAGGATTCTTCTCGAACATGTGCTGGCTCTAGCCGCGTCCAAGGGGAACTGCACTGTTTGTGCCACGGAGTACCGCAGCTACGGACTGGTCAGCAGCTACCTTCTGATAAACTCCAACGGCAGTCTATTCAGGAAGGAGCAGATCAGGTATTTTGACAAGTACCTTCTGAACCATTCCGCACTACCGGAGTCCGACAGGCTGGGTCATGTCCTGCCCCCTAGGGACGGTGGAAGAGTACAATGCGAGGTTCAGGTCCCTTCTCCCGGAGAAAGTGGAGTGCTCCTTGGCGCTGGACTGCGCGTGCGGTCCTGTCGCGGACTTGACACTTCAGATTTTCAACTCCATGGGGGCAGACCTCCTCGCTTTGAACATCCAGATGGACTCAGACTTCGTCATCGGCAAGATAGACAGGCACGGCATCTGCACTGACAGTGTCCGCAGACAGGTAGAGTCTGATCCCGGTTTCATCGGGTGCTCCATGAACAGGATTGGCACCATGACGGCGGTCCTCGACGAGAAGAAGCGGAAGCTCTCGCCTGAGCAGGTGTTCGCCCTCACGGTAATGTTTCTGAAGCCTAAGAGGATGGCCGTCCTGATAGACACCGCTATATTTGTGGATGACACCTTCCACAGCAGGCTCGACGACACAGAGCCGGAGAACCCCAAGAGGCTCGTGATGACAGAAATAGGCGTAGCCGCGATTTGCGAGACCGTCACCACCGGGGACGAGCTGGAATTCTATGACAAGAATCATCTTCGGGGACATGGGCGTTATGTCCGACCGATCCACACTGCCGCCGTAATGGAGGGGATGGCCGGTAACAAGAGCATCAACAGGATCGTCGATGGCTTTCCGAAGTACCTCCGCGACAGGGAGGTCTGCAAGTGCCAATGCCCCGTGGAATCATTCAGGCACTCCGTCGACGAGGCCATTCATAGGATGGAAAGGAGGGCGATGGTCCGCACCGACGCCTAGCGCGTGGACATGGGGGGGGGGGCAGATAGTACATGGTCCGCCTGAACAAGGATGCGGAGCCCTCCGTGGAGATTGTTGCGGAATCCAGGGAGAGGGCGCATCTCATCAACTTGATGATGATCGCCGGTGACCTGGTTGACGAATGCGAAAAAGATCAGTAAATAATCTCGAAATCCAGGGGCTCGCCGTGGGAGTCGTAGGCACGCCAACTGGTCCTGTCGTAAGGCTGGCAC
This sequence comes from uncultured Methanomassiliicoccales archaeon, assembly GCA_964642395.1. Lineage (GTDB taxonomy): Archaea > Thermoplasmatota > Thermoplasmata > Methanomassiliicoccales > Methanomethylophilaceae > Methanoprimaticola. The sequence continues at coordinate 1,285 of CAZXOR010000144.1, forward strand.
GTTATGAAGTGGACACCGCCGGTGTTGCTGAAGAACTCCTTGTCCGTATCAGACGGTTCGTTGGAGTAGCCAGGATGGGAGTGGGCCGACCCGACGATGCTGTAGTCTATCGGCACCATCCACTGGTTCAGGAAGCTATGGCTGTCCCCGTACACGGTGCCCGGGAGAAGGATCATCTCTGTGATCACTCCATTGACCTCCCGGGTCATGCACAGGAACTCGTCGGGATAGGTAGACCTGGCGGCCTCGTTGAAGCCGTCGATGAAGTTCACATCCACCCCAGTTATGCGATTCATAGCGTGTTCACCAACTTGTCCCTGACGCGGGAGTAGAAATTCGTGTCGAAACGAATGAAGCGGGCCTTTCTGTCTGAGAGCATGAACTCCACTTTGGACTCTCCGTACATGTGGTACTCCTTCTAGCCGTCCAAGACTATGATGCATCCCTTGTCTAGAACGTTCTCCACGGTGACCTTGGACGTCGCCGGGATCACAAATGAGCGGGAGTTGAATTTGTACGCGGCCATAGGAACAACCATCAGGGCATTCACCTTGGGGTCCATGTACGGGGCCCCCAGGCTCATGGCGTAGCATGTAGACCCGGTGGGGGTGGAGATGATGATACCGTCCGCTCTAAGCTCGGATGCCAGCACATCGTCTACGTAGACCTTGAAGTGCCTGATTTTGGCCACGGAGTCTGTGTGGACCACTGCCTCGTTCACAGAATCATAGAGGTACTCTCCGTTGTACCAACAGCTAAGCTTGAACCTGGTCTCAATGATGTAGTCCTCCTTCAGCAGCCTGGCAATGCCATCGGCGATATGGTTGTGGTCTATCTCAGCGAGAAACCCAACACTCCCCCCGTTAATCCCTATGACCATGGCGTCAGTGTGCTGGAGCGCCCTCAGCAGCGTGCCATCCCCTCCGATGACAATGACGATGTCCGCATCCATCTGTGACAGAGGGATGCCGGGGACGCCCAGGACCTTCGCGATGTCCGTGTCCACGTAGTAGATGTTGTCCTCCAGCGCGTCTATGACCTGTCGGGTGTACTCCACGGCGTCTCTGACGTGCACGTTGGTGTAAACACCGTACCTGTGTTCCACCCTGGAATCCCTGTGCCTGACGATCAGGTCGTACACCCTGTCGTCTCCTACCGCGAGGAAGTTGGCCCTGTGCTCGATGTCGAAGGGCATGTCCAACACGTTACCCTCCAGGTCGTAGACCTCTCCCCCGGCCTCCCTGAGGAATATCGTGCTGGCCGCAATGTCCACAACCCTGATAGCACGGACATAATTGTTGGACTTCATCAGAAACCCGTCAGCCTCCCCCTCCCCCACAATGGTCATCTCCAGGGAGGCGCATCCGAATGAACGAGAAGACTTTACCCTCTTGGCCAGGGCGAAGGCATCCGGGTGGGCCGCGTTGCCCATATAAATCATGACGAACAGGTTATTCATGTCTGGTTCCCTGACATGTACCCTGCAGCCGTTTTTGTACGCTCCACTCCCCTTCTCCGCCGAGTAAACGTCGCCGGTGGCGGGGTTTCTTAGGTATCCGATCCTGACATCGGACAGCGCCGACTTGCCGACCGCAAGGGAAATAGTGTAGTACGGGATCCCCGCGATGGCGTTGAACGTCCCGTCTATAGGGTCCATGACAAGGGTCTCCTCCGCGCCATTGTCCACAAAGCCAATCTCCTCGCTGAGGACGTTAAGGGGGATCCCGTTATCCTGGATGTACATGAGGGCCGCGTTCTCGGCCACCTTGTCTATTTGGGACGTGGGTGTTCCATCGGCGCCTATGCATACCGTCTTCCCTTTGCACCCCGAGTCGGAGACAGACTCGACTGCCGCTTGGATCGCATCCGCGACCGCGGAAAGAGTCTCCATCGTTATCATGTGTTGGGAGATGTGCTCCCACCTTTTATATCGAATGGACGCTGGAAAACGCATCATGGAGGGTCTATATAATTTAGAGTTGAAAAAGTGAGTTCGGGAACTGTAGATCTATTACAAAGTTAAATTATGATCTTTATATCTTGCATT
>CAZXOR010000145.1:0-3245 GCA_964642395.1 uncultured Methanomassiliicoccales archaeon
TAATGTTCAACATCTACGATCAGATACAACTGTAACCGGACGGTCATGACGGTCTGTTGAGGCGTAGTTGCTCATCTTCAGATCCGTGTAGAACCACAGATTTTCGATCCTGGTGAGAATGTGACAAATCTATCTAAATTCCCATCGGAGTACGTTTGAGTCTTTGCGCTAATGTTATCTTCCATGGTACGATTATGCGAGATGTGCACAACTTCTAAAAGTTCACATCTTTGGTGATGCCGCGCTTTCTCAAAACTTTGTCATTCTTCGGGCATTGGACGAACACCTTGTATGTCGCAGGATTCACATGCCATAAATCAATCCAACTCAATTCCTGATTATTCAATTTTCAACCCTAAATCATATAGATGGCCGATGCCGAGGGCCTCTGGCCCAAACGATTTTATCACACTGCATGGATAGATTCGATATGAAGAAAATAGGCACCTCCGAATTGCAATTCTCGGAGATGATCGACGGATGGTACTACTTCGTCGACAAGTCTATGCTCATAGCGGACATGCTCGAAACAGTCCCGTGCGAAGTCTATCTCTACACAAGACCCAGGAGATTCGGAAAGACCATGAACATCTCGATGCTGGACGTGTTTCTCAACATGGAGTTCGAAGAGAACACATAATTCGACGACCTGGAGATATCTGACCACCACAAGTTCGACGAATATAAGAACGCGTTTCCGGTAATCTGTTTCGACTTCAAGGATGTCGCGACTGAATCAAAGCAATCCTATCTGAGCTCCATGAATCTGACCATCCAAACATCCATGCTACCTTTCGCCAACGTCATCGAGGAATTGAGTGTGCTTACCAAGGGAGAACACAATTTCTTCGACAGGATCTACGATAAGACCGCCGACATTGTGTATCTTCAATCATCCATAAAAATCCTTAGCGGAATCCTGTAACGGCATTACGGCAGGAAAGTTGTCGTGCTTATAAAAATACGACTGAGGCATCACCGATTCCTTCGGAACGAATCTGCCAAAATTCATCATCGGATTCTTTGAAATACTGATGTCCTCCATGTTGAAGAACAATCCCGTCCTCTAGAGGGAGTAGGTCATCGGCGTGATACAAGTTGCCAAGGTGGAGATGTTCTCCGGGCTGAATGACCTTTGGGTGGATAACGTGTTCTCCAAGCGCTTTGGGTTCACGGAGAATGATGTGAAGGAGATTCTTTTATACTACGATCATCTAGAGAAATTTAACAAGGTCAGGGAATGGTACAACGGTTACCGCTTCGAGGATGCTGAGGTGTATAATCTCTTCAACGTCATGAGCTACGTCGCCAAGAGGTTCACTCCGGCGAACTACTGAGTGAATATTAGCGGGATCGTCCCGCTGAAATGGATGATTGAGCGCGTGGATGTCGACAGCTTAGGAGAGGTCACCAGCATAGTCTCCGGCGGGACGGCGGATGTGAGCATCCATGCCGACATGACTTACGACGACCTCAGCGGTCTCCACAGGGAGGAGCTCTGCTTCCTCATGGTTTTCACAGGATACCTGAATGCGGTCCCGGCGGAGGATGGTCTATTCTTCGTTTCGATTCCCAACAGAGAGGTGAGGAACCTTGGACGAAATTATAAAGGAGGTCTCAGATGTTATCTGTTCTTTACTGGGCGAGTTCGTCAATGGCCGTCGCCTCCGGTGACACCGGGACAATCGAGTGCACCTTGGCGGACACCCTCACAAACGCCAGTTACTTCAGCTTCAGGGGCGAGAGTTCGTACACCCTCGTGGTCTTCACCTTGCTCCATGCCTTAATGCGCGACTACAACGTGAGGTGGGAGAGAGAAACGGACAACGGCAGAAGCGACGTCATCATCGAACCCAAGTGCTCCAGGCTGCTGCTGACGATCTTCGATCCAAAGAGGTCTGAGCGCAAAAAGAACATCAAAGCCTATGTCAAGAAAACCATGTCCTAAATCCACAACTGCGGGTACTACAGGGCATGAACGGAAACGTCGTCCTCGTGAGCATATCGTTCTGGGGCATGGTGCCCTGCGTGAGGATCAAGGCTCTGCATCTGGATCGGTAACGGGGCGACCCACGCCCGTATTCCATCAAACCCTTTCCAGATGCTTCACCACCGATTGGAAGATGATCATCCCGTCACCCTTCTCGTCAGTATATCCTCTGGTCCAGTCCGGGTGGGTGAATCTGGTTATGACCCTCTCGGGATGGGGCATCATGCCCAGAATGTTGCCCGCTGGGTTGCAGATGCCAGCGATGTCTGAGAGGGACCCGTTGGGGTTCCAGGGGTACACGGCATCGGTGCCGTCGGGGCAGACGTACCTGAACACGACCTGGTCGTTGTTTTCCAGCCTTTGGACGAAGTTAGGGTCCATGCTCATTAGCTTCCCCTCGGTGTGGGCCGACGGGATCATGAGCATCCTCTTCTCAGGAACATCCCTGGTGAACAAGCACTTGCCGCGGTTGTCATTCCTCAGAACCGTGGGCCTACACTCGAACCTTCCTGAGTCGTTGGTGTATAGGGCGGCGGTAGGTTGCTCGCTCATGACGCCATCCAGCGCCGGGAGGAGGCCCAGCTCCACCAGGATCTGGAACCCATTGCAGACGCCCAGCACGGGCTTCTCCTGCTCTACAAACCCCTTCAGCTCGGAGCCAATAGCGGTCTTGATCCTGGCCGCGAAAAGCGCCCCGGCTCTGACGTAGTCCCCGGCAGAAAACCCTCCAGGGAACGCGAGTACATCATAGTCCTCCAGACTTCTCCGCATCCCTACTGGTACCTGCCCGATCAGCTGCTTTAGGTGGACCTTCTCGGTTTGCGCGCCTACGGACATGAACGCCATGGCCATCTCGTCCTCGCAGTTTGTCCCCTCTATCCTCAGGACACACACCCTCACGTCTTCCGGCCTCATTTTGCACCATCTCCCATGATGTCCCAGATGGGATCATTCCATGCATGCCACATCTCCTCCAGCGGCACGGTGGTGCCGTTGTCCTTGATCCTCAGACAGTCCCCCTTGGTTATCCCGATGAAGGTGGCGTCGTCGCCCATGATCTCCATGAACTTGGTGACGTCCACGCCGTCGACCTCGGCGATCCAGCGACTGTTGCTTTCGGAGTACAACTTTCTCCTAAGATCTATTCCGTTGATGCCCTCCAGGGTGATCTCCGCGCCCACGTGGCCGGAGATGCACATCTCGGCCACCGCCACGGCTATCCCCCCGTCGGCGCAGTCGTGGCAGCTCAGGACGA
>CAZXOR010000146.1:0-3240 GCA_964642395.1 uncultured Methanomassiliicoccales archaeon
GCCCTGTGTCCGGTATCCTTCATTGGAACACTTCCGACCGTCGATTGGCGTCGCCCGTAATAATGATTCTGAACGCGTCAGATGTGGGAAATCCTGTTCATAAACTCCTCGGTGGACAGGGTGCCGCCGACGTCCGGAGTCCTCTCGCCTGCAGCGTACGTTTCCATCAATGCCGTGATGACAGAATCCGCTTCCTGCCTAATGCTCATCTCACGGAAGGCCATGGCCACCGATTTATGGCGAAGATCGGGTTCGCGTGGCCATCCGAGATGTTCTCGAAGGTCTTGTACAGCTCGAGGATGATGAGATTGCAATTCTCCCCAATGTACACAATGAGTGTGAGCCTGTTGCCCCGGACATCACGGCCAGGATTCCGGTAACCACGTTGCTATAGAAATCGACGTAGACTATGTAGTCGAACTCCAGGGAGTTCCTGATGAACTTGGAGGCCCAGTACTGGATGTTGTGGTGGTCGACCGTGAACGCCCCGGGGTCAAAAAGGGAGTCGAAGACCTCACCGAACATGACGCTGGAGTCCGGGAACATAGCGTCCTGCATCATGCAGACTGCTCTGATCTTCCCACTTAGCTTCATGTCCGTGAGGACCCGGTCATTATCCTGCTGTAAGACAACGACCTGATATACTTGCTGATGGCGATCCCGTCTATGTCCCTGGTCTCGACAACGTTGCTCCTGACGGTCATGTTGCTGGTCCAAAGGGTGACGTTCAGCCCCGGGACCCCCAGATCTTCTATCAGGATTTGGAAGCTCCTGACAACGGCGTAGAGGTTCAGGTTGACTTTGAGGTCGTCTATGGGGCTGACGGAGTGACCCGAGTCGTCGCGGTAGTCCATGGTTGGAGCATAGATGACGTTCCTGAACTCTTAGCCTTGGTGATGGTGTCGGTAGGAAAGAGCTCACCCGTGCGCTCGTAGGCCTCGAAGCCTATATCCGCGCGGACGGTCTCGACCCTATTAGTCGCCATCGACAGCATCTTTTCAGCCGCGTCGATCACCGACGGGCCGAAACCGTCGCTGGGAATGAGCAGGATACCGTCCATCTCAAAGCAGCCTCTCCGCGAGACCAGCGTAAATTATGGGGAGATGGATGGTAGCGTCCCCTTCGACGGTCATTTTCTTGGCGTCCCCTTTCACCTTGCCCCAGGACACCGCCTCGCGGATCTGGGCACCAGACAGGGAGCCGTCGTACTCCTAGGCGGTGGTCAGGTAAATACAGCAGTCCAGTCCGCCGCGGAACTGATTCCACCAGATGACGTGGTGCTTGGAAATGCCCCCGCCGATGATGATCGCGCCAGTGTACTCGGCGTCGTTCATCATCTCAGACAGCATCTGCTCGTCGCCGAACAGATCAATCCTCATCTTCCTATGGGTCTGGTAGTACATCCAAAGCTGACATCCGAAGGATCCGTCGGTGATCCCGGGGACCACGACGGGGATGTTGTGCTTGTGGCACTGGTACAGAAGGGAGTTCTCGTCGTCAAGCCTAGCGCCGACCTGATCGATAATCTCGTGGGTGGTCATGGACTGGGTCTCGGCGAAAATCTCGTCGAACATTGGCAGGAGGTTGTCCTCCAGCACCACCCCGTAGCAGGAGTCGGGAACTAGGACGTTGCCCAGTCTGCTGATCTCGTACTCGTCCCTGAGCTTGGCGTCATCCATCATGAAGTCACCTTTGTAGTAGGTTGCAAATGTCCTGGACAAGTCGTGGTCCAGAGTTCCGCAGGTGGTGATGATGAGGTCCACCATGCCGTTTCTAACCATGTCGACGATGACTCCGCGAGTCCCGGTGGCTATGATGCAGGCGGGGAAGGACAGGATCCTCAGGCACCCCTCTTTCTTTATCATTGCTTCGGCAATGTCGGTGGCGTCCGCCAGCTTCTGAGCGGTGAACCCGCCAGTACGACCCATGGCCCTGAGCATCTGGTCGACGGTCATTCCTTTTGTCACTTTGATGTCCTCAATAGGGATAAGTTCTAGTTCGTTCGACATGATATGTCACTTGAATCGGACCTATCCGTCCTTCCTTTATATGCGTTGGCTAGTGTTGTAAGATACATGAGAACAGGGCGGACATCACCGGTGATACTAATCTATTATGGCGCCGCACATCATTCGTATCATTATGATGCCATGAAGATGGTTTCGATCGTTTCGAGCTTAAGGAGGGAGGGCTTCGGCAACAGGGTCGTGAAGGAGGCGACCGTATTCAACAGTGTGTAGGTCCGGAGGATCGACCTCAACTCCGTGTCGACCGTCCACCAGTGCCAGAACTGCCAGCCCTGCAGGGGCAACGGGGGCGGGTGCATACTGAAGGACAACATCGCTCCGGCGATATACGACGCGGACGGGATGTTCAAGATGGCCCTAGACCGCTGCTACTGCTTCTTGGACATGAACTCGTCCACCATCCTCCCCAAGGGGAAGAAGGTGGCAGTCATCGTCACCGCCAGAGCCGATCAGGACAGGGCGGACGGTATAGCCGAGGAGCCAGAGAGGAACATGATCAACAGTTCTTCTACGAGTCTTTAGAAAAGATCTAGTATAACACCTAGATGATGCCCAAGAAAATTCCCGTGGACGAAGACATCCTGAAAAGGGCGGGGGGCATCGATAGGATGTTCCAAGCACGATGTCTTTAAGAGCGACCCGTCCCCTACACAAGGCCATGACAGTTATGGCAAGGAACAGGGACTACGCCAGCTTCTTGAGAACGTCCGCGGTAGAAGAATGCACGTATGGACTTGCAACACCTGTGCCAAAATGTTCAACATCGGTGGGAAGGAGGCCGGCGAGAGACTGGTCGGCAGGCTTGCCAAGGACGGGGTGGAGATGACCGGCAGCGTATGCAGCTCCGCTCCCTGTAACATGTCCAAGGCCAACAGAATGGAGGCCTCTGTCAAGGGGGAGTATGCCCTAGTGGTCGCACTAAACTGCGACATGGGCGCCAGGAATGCCACCGAGGCCACCGGCAGAGACGTCCTGAACCCCGTTGTCACCTTTGGGACGGGATACCTGGACAGAGACGGCAGGAACCGCCTTGCCACCATAGTCTGCAGCCGGACTGTCTACGACGAGGACGCCGAGGAGGTGGCCGAGAGTAACAACTGCCACATGTCTCCGTTCGTTTGATTTCAGGGTCCAATAAAAAATAAATGCGATTATGAATGTGGAGCGATGGTATAGTTTCAATCACCGTGCCATTCGTCTCTTTTGATGTTGA
>CAZXOR010000147.1:0-3213 GCA_964642395.1 uncultured Methanomassiliicoccales archaeon
TCAAACAGGCGCTTAGGTGAAGGGTGCTCCGCATACCGAAACTAAGCGTCGTCTTCCTACAACAATTCTGGTTTGCCTGGTTTGGTCTAAGTTTTGAACTCGCCCTTTCAACCCTAAATCATATAAAACCTGGGGAGAGCCACTGACGCCGCTCTTCCAGCTGGTACCGGGTGGTGTCATGTTTTGTCTAGCATCTGGTATAATTTATTATTGACCAGGGGTCTGTTGCACCGGGATTTTCTAATGACCTTTGATTGTATCTAGTTGACAGTAACGTGCTAATGTAAACCGATGCGTTCATCACCCGCGCCATAAAGTAAATGATGGAGCTCAGGATCATATTCATTATCGCCCAAAGACTTTTCACAATTCGCAATGCGGACAGAATCATCTTCATGAATAACGGCGACATAAAGGAGGTGGATTCCTACGAGGAGCTCGGGGCTCGGGACGGGTTATACGCAGAAATGTACCATGGCATGTCGTTGACCGTTTGATCATGGAACATGGAGGAGAGGAAATAAGAGAGGCGAACGAGGGAAGGAGGTGTTGTATGTGTCCGGTAGGCTGGATATCAAGACTACATCGGAGATGGAGACCCTCATCAAATTGGGCGACCCGGGCAACGGCGGACTGACTCTGAACCTGTCGGATCTAAAATATATCTCCAGCGTCGGGCTGAGAGCCATACTGGCCACGCACAAGATAATAGCGAACCATAGCGGACTCACGGTCAGGAGCTCCCGGGACACCCTGATGGAGGTCCTAGATGCCACTAGGTTCACCTATGTCCTGAACATCCAACAAGGTGTTCGTATGGGCGTGTCTAAATTGACGCCTACGGGCCAGTACAATATGAATTTGCACTCGAAAGGGCCGGCACTGGCGAAGTTTTTAGAGATAACCAAGAGCTTAATAGGGACCAACGCCGAGCTCCTGATGAGGATCATGGGCGACAATAAGGATACGAAGTATGGCCGGAAGTACGGCTTCGTGGACATCCGCACCATTAAGGAGTACCAGGCGAGGGTGCTGATCACGACGTTCGACGACTACGCCGAGCACATCTGCAGGATGACCGAGGAGGAAGCCACATCGCCGCAGCACAAGTCGTCGCACATTTTAACTAGCAGCTCAGAAGAAGTTCTTCCTGGCGTTCTTGGAAGGAAGTCAATGATCGTGGGGATGGAGGTCGGCTCGGATGTGGACGAGCTGAACCGCGTCATCGGGTTCGTCGACGGAGCGCTGGAGGGTATCAGAGCCTCCAAGAAGTCAGTGCTCCAGCTGGAGCTGGTGGTGGAGAAGATCTTCGTTAACATAGCCAGCTACGACTACTATTCCTAGAACGGGAAAGTGTGGATATCCTGCGACGTGAATTTGGACGCCATGTCCATGACAATAATGTTCATGGATATGGGTCCGGAGTTCGATCTCCTGGTCACCCCCGATCTGGACGCCACCCTGCCCGCTGAGGACAGGAGGATCGACGGTCTGGGAATACTTCTGGTCAAGAACAACATCGACAGGATCAGTTACAGGTGTCGTGACAGTGCAATGTGCTCACGATCGAAAAAAATTTGGCTCTACGCACTCAACAATAAACAGAATGATATCGTTGAATCGTTTGGCATCGCCGGTGAACGCAATAACGTCGTCGATCGTTGAGATTTCTTCGGTGACGCCCATGTCGACGCCGGCATCCGCCTTCCTGGCCAGCCTCTCCTCGTCGTAAAACCCGTCGTAGTCGCTAACGGTCTTGGTTACGCCATCGGTGTAGAGGACGAGCCTGTTACCAGGATTGAGCTAGATCGATCTCCCCTGTATTTCATCCCGTCTATCGTCCCCAAAATCATGTTGAGGCGGGTGCGGATGAACTCCTATTCGCCTCCGGCCCTGACTACTATAGGGGCACTGTGGCCGATGTTTCTGAACTTGACCGTTCCACTGAAAAGGTCGATTATCTCTAGCCAGTATGTGACGAACATGCTATCGTCGTTATTGCGGCAGATGTCTATGTTTATTCCAAGAGGATTATCTTCCAGTCCGAATTCTGGGCGGATGCACTCCTCCAGAAGCGCCTTGGAGACGGCCATGAACATAGCCGTCGGGACCCCTTTGCCGGAGACGTTCGCGACGACCGCCATCAGGTAGGTGTTGTTGATTATGAAGAAATCGTAAAAGTCTCACCCATGTACTTGGCAGGAATCATGGCCCCACAGATTTCCACGCCCTTGCCGGAGATTCTGTCTAAGTCCCTCGAGATGAGCGATGTCTAGATGGTGGTCACGATGGACGTCTCGGCCAGGTACTTCTGTTCCCTAATGCTCAGGTTGCGGATGTTCTCCATGTAGGCCCCGATGTCCTCATCATCTCGGTCAACGACTTAGCCAGGACGCTTATCTCGGAGTCGTACATAGTGTACTTCTAGTACTTCTCCATCGTTTCCGCGCCACTCATTGTGCGATTCTTCTCCCCGACAAAGCTGCATGCTGCCTTGTAGATGTCTCCCAGGGGGTTCGATATGCAGGACTAAACGTACTTCAGGAACAGTAGGGCGACCATGAAGAACGTCAACGACGAGGCGCCTATGTAGAAGACGATGAACAGCCGCCTGCCATGGTCGAATAAATCCGTGAGGACCCCATTGTAGACCGCTAGTCCGGTCACCAGGTTGAAGCACAGCTCCAACACCACGAATATCACGATGATGCGCTCAATGAGGCTGCCATCAAACCTGTACAACCCGACGTACTGCCTGGTGTCGTCCGCAGTAACGGCAAACAGGGGCTTCAGTAGGAAAGCGAACATCAGGACATATGTGATTGCGGTCAGCAGGTAGAGGATATCTGAGTGGTGATGAACGATCAGGATTGCCGGTGCTAGCACGACGGCGGCGAGGAGGACGAGATCAAAGACCCATCAGAGAACCGAATCCCTAGAATCATGTTTCCTGAAACGGTTGTAGGGGACGTAGAATACGATCCCCAAGTACCTAAAGCCTGGTTTGTTACTTGTATTCAGTATCGTGCACGCATATGCACGAGTCGCTGACTGCCCCGATCATCTTCTGGCAAATGTCGGTCCGTGCAGCGAAGTATGCTTTCGTCATGGAGTCGAGAGATTATCATCCTCCGGGACGAGAAGTCATAAAAGGTGGTCTCTTGTTTGTATTGTGCCAACAAACCGTCTGAAGAGACTGGGTCGTCACCTCGT
>CAZXOR010000148.1:0-3167 GCA_964642395.1 uncultured Methanomassiliicoccales archaeon
TGCCGACTCTTTGTCGTACTGCCTGTAGATGTTCGAGAACACGTTCTTGAGGCGGTAGTCCTCGATAGAGCGCTCCAGCGTCCTTAGCTGCTTCCTGAAGAGCTTCGACACGTTCATCCTCATCAGGGCCTGACTTTGATGACTTGACTCTCCACGGACTGGCGGGCTGTATAGTTCATGGTCTCGACGATGAGCTTCACGGCATGGACGTAGACGATCCTAACATTGGGGAAGTTTCGGCACACCCCGAAGGGGTACGCCTCTTCGATGTCGCAGCTGATGAACCCGATGTTCTCTCTTTTCCCGTTGTGCTCCTCCAGCCACACGACGAGACGGTCCACCGTCTCCGAGCTCTTCCCCTCACAGATGAATATGATTCACTTGTCCTGGTCGTAGACCACAGTGACATAGTTGTGGCCCTTCTTGGATGAGGTCTTGTCGATTTAGAGGAGTTCTACACAAGACATATCCATTTTGTACAGGGCCTGGTGACTCTGTACATGATGATGTTTCAAGTCACGCATGGTCTAATCCCGCCACAGCTTAGCGGTCCTGTTCACGGAGTTGCCGAGCAGCGTAAAGAACTCCCTCTCCAGCATCTTTGTGTATAATACGTGTGGCCTGGTCCATGGGACAGGTATCTGTGGATACTTGTCATAGGTCTCGCACCTGGGCTTTGAGATGCGGGCCTCTATGACGGTGACCCTCTTTAGCACCTGGTGTACAAGTAATTTCCTCTTGTACTGGTGCACCCTGCAGAGTGCCCCGCACGCGGGGCACTCGTACATCCGGCATTCAACATCTACGATCAGATACAGCTGTGACCAGACGGTCATGATAGTTCTCCGAATATCCTCAGACCCTTATAGAACCACGGACTCTCGATCTCGGTAAAGATGTTGACGAATCTATCCGAATCTCCGCCGAAGTACGTCTGAGTCTCTGCGCTAGTGTTATCTACCCTGGTACGATTGTACGAGATACGGTACATATCCTGAAATTCACATCTTTGGTGATGCTGCGCTTTTTCAAAACTTTGTCACGCCTAGGGCATTAGACGAACGCCTTGTATGTCGCAGGATTCACATGCCATAAATCAATCCAACACAATTCCTAGTTGTTCAAGTTTCAACCCTGAGTCATATAGAGGAAGTCATCCACGGTCTCAGATTACAACCTCTTATAAGGCTTGAGGGCGATTCAAAATTGCTCGTTGGCTAATAGCCTTCCGTCGGCGATGGCGGGGACGGCCACAAGTAAGGAGGAATTGGAATGGAATTCGACGAGTACATGGTCGATCTTAACGCGGACTGTAAGTGCGGATGCATGGATGCGGGACGCTTCCACAAGATCTACCGCTTCCCAAATAACCTGGGAGCGTCTGTCGTCGGCAACCGCGTGAAGCCGAACGAGGAGAGGACGTACAAGGTCATGCTGCTGAAATTCTCGGGTCCTGAGACCTATGAGAGTGTCAGCGTGGAGGGGTTCGACTCCAGGGTGATCGAATGTCAGAACTGGAAGATAACAACTGACGTCCTCTCTAAGCTTAAGTCCTTTTGAGGTTGGGCTCATGGGCGGGGTGCTACCCCGCCCATACAAATCTGAAAACCGCCAGATTTTCACTTTTGAAAAATGGGAAATACCGCATAGACGGACCGCCCACACGGCGTTTGACTAACTTACTCGTGATGAGCAATGGACTTCTCAATGTCATAGAAATCCGCGCGTATCGTGTACGGTATGCACCATTTCTCAGCCATGACCGGCAGAACTCCAAGGGTGCAGTCTCTGATTACGTCGTCCCAGATGCCGTGGACGATGAGATGCATGACGAACAGGGCATCGTTTACCACATCGCCATCCACCTGGTCCTGGATCACAGTAGGGATCTCGGGGTGCACCATGCTAAACATGATGCTCTGCTCCCCCACCTTCACGAATGACTTGATATGGCCTATTAGGTCGGCGCCGGCGTCCAGGCAGGCCTGGGTAGACACTCTCATCAAGTCATCCACGAACTCTGTCACCGTCACCTTTGGGATGCCGGCATCAGAGTGAATGTCCAGCTCTATGGCGTACTTGCCGAGCTCGTCCACCGCGCGGTGAATCTCCAAATGGAGCTTACTCCCCTCGGCCACCGGGTTGTCGTCGTCAATCGGTATCCTCTTGTCGAGACCATCGGCGTCATGGTCCACTTCGGTGAAGTCATAGTCGTGGTGGGAGTGGTCGTCGTGATCATGGTTATGCTCTTGGTCGTCGTGCATGCGATCACTCCGATCCATAGGCCTTCTGCAGCCTGACCTCCTCCATGGACTCGTCGTACCTGGGAGACGTCCTGTTCTCTATTGCCTCAGTCGCGCACATGATGCCCTCGCCAGAAGTGGCCGACATGTGGAGGATCTCCGCTGTGGGGTTTATCTCGCGGATGAGCTCCTCGGTCATCTTGATCTGCTCGGGGGTGGCGGCGTCCACCTTGTTCACGAAACAGATGTCCGCCTCCCTAATCTGGGTCTCTACCAGCCTCTTCACGGCCTTCATCAGCACCTCGATGCGGGTCGAGTCCACCAGAGTGATGACCGGCGCGTGCTCAATCACTACCTCCGTCTTGGCCTCGGAGTACTCAGCGGCCCTCTTCAGACCCCAGGGGATGGCCACCCCAGAGGGCTCCACTATAATGATGTCTGGATCGAAGGAGTCGTGCAGCTTCGCGAGGGTTTCGGCGAAAGACCCGGCAATTTGGCAGCATATACATCCGCCGGAGATCTCCTTGGCCTTCAGGCCGTGGGCCTCGATAAACTGGGCATCGACGCTGATGTCACCCACATCGTTGACGACGATGGCGATTTTATGCTTGCGCCTCACAAGGTCGTCGACTATCTTCATGAGGGCGGTGGTCTTGCCGCTCCCCAGGAATCCTGCTATCTGTGCTATTTTCATGCTATCACTGACACATAATCGACTCCTAAATATTTAAGAATGGTAAGATGAACCAGTACTCCTTCGAAAGGATACGCTGAATTCACCTTCATTCGAGTTCCGGAGTCCCTCCTCTGGGAGTATTTGACGTTCATATCGTCGCAGGAACCCGGGGCTTTATACGATTTAGGGTTGAAAGGTGAGTTCAGGAACATAGACCAAACCAGGCAAACCAGAATTGTTGTAGAAAG
>CAZXOR010000149.1:0-3125 GCA_964642395.1 uncultured Methanomassiliicoccales archaeon
CTCGCGCCCATGGCGGCCAGATCGCTGAAGCTGACGGCTGCCGAGTACCATCCGAACTACTCGTAGGTCATTACGGCGGGGAAGTGCCTGTCGAAGGAGACGATGTCAGAGGACACGACAGTACCATCCTCCAAGATAGCGGCGTCGTCTCCGGGACCGACCATCCCACCAACTCTCATAAAGCTCTTGAAGTCTTCTATGAGCTGCCTCTCCCCTACCTCCGAAATCCTAGCCATCAGTTTCTATTATGATTTGAGCGCTTATAAATTGACGGGGAGGGCCATACATACGTAGGGATACATATCCAGGACGGCGGGGTACATCTAAATCGGTTTATCCGCCGCCACCGAAAGTCGAAATATAGACAAAACTACTACTATGACAGGCTTTAGCATTGCATGGAGAGACTAGACGCCACAGTCGTAAACGGTAAGATCATCAGAACCACGGGTGATTACCAAGAGACCGTCAGGGCGTCCGCGAAAGCTTTGACCTAACTCAGGAAGTAGATCGGTGACGCCGGTTTCGACATGGACGACCTCAAGACCACCAGCTTCTCCGTCGACACCGTATACAGGAGCACCCAAGACGGCTCCCCAACGTTCGCAGAATACTGCCACTCCCATAGCATCTCGATAACAGTGGCCGCCGACGAGGACTTGCGGGGGAAGCTTCTCGGAGCCATGACGTCCTGCTATGGGGCGCCAGAGTTCAGGGTGTCGTACATTGTCAGGAACTGTTGGAATTCATCAGGGCGGCCAGGCAGTCTGCAGTCAAGGACGCTAAGCACAGGGCCAGGAAATTCACCTCCCTGCCGACATGAAGCTCGGGAAGATAATCTCGATTGAATACGTGTCCGGGCAGTCGGTGGCGGTTCCAAAAGCAAGGGTCATGTCCGTGATGGCGATCGACGCGGTCCCTAAGGATGTCAAGTACCACGACTTGGTCAGCATCAGATGGGAGATCTTCTGACCGGCGATGTCCGAACCGGGACTAAGCTCCAGTCCGCAGGGACGACGTAGGTCAGATCCACTCAAACTTACCTCGATCATGATGGCAGCCCTGGCTATGATCGTCGTCATCACGGCGGCCGCAGTCCTCGTTTTTGACAGTGATGTCTCAGAGGATGATTCTGCCTTAGAGGACCTCGTCCCGACGGGCATTAACATGACAGGCCTGCCCGACTGGCTGGAGGCCGACGCGGCCGTATGCTCGATCCACGCATCCGAGCCGGTAATGTGACATATCTTGAACAACTACGCCATTAACTAACTACGAGACGGACCAGAACGATAAGTTAACAAAGGTCTACAACGGCTACGACGTGACCTTCAAGATTCTGACCTTAGACGCCAAGAGCTACACGGTGACGGTCATGAGGGCGATGGTGTAGTACGCCATCGATCTGTATTGGTTCATGTCAGCCTCCGACGGGAGCAGGGTCCGTAACGTGGTCATCGGTGCCGGGGACAACTCAGACTTCTCCAACCTCCTGGACATAGTGGTCACCGATGATCTGATAGATAGCCTCGAGGCGGTCCTGGCTAGGGAGTATGCCCATCTCGGCGGGGATTCCAGCGACGATCAGGGCTACCTGAACTTTCTGGCATCGTTTATGCAGATGAATGTCCACTACCTGGCACGATATACATCGACGGAACGAGGATAGGGTAGGACTATGGCCCGTATGGGGCAGATGAGTACTAGGCGGTACCCCATGAGACTCTGTATCACCTTTACGGCGATTACGAGGACAACGCGGCACTGCTCTGCGCCCTGTACATCGAGGCCAGATACGATATGACTATGGACGGGAAGAGCGGACACATGTTCGCATGAGTGGGGCTGGACGGCTTCAAGCCGGTGTTTCACGAGCGCCTGGAGGAGCTCGCTGGTTCCAATACATGACGGGGGTCGGCCACACAGTCGTGGGGGATCCAGACGGACTTATATACCGCGCAATGGAAACCATTCACGGCCAGTTCCCCGTGGGCTACACATCGTACACCAACTTCGGGTCGATGATATTCTGGGGCGAAACGAGGGTCTATTCGATAACATCTGGGTGAAGAGTCTAGGATCCACCCCGGCTAGTGGGTTTCCGCATTCCCGATGACTAGCTCCTCCACACATCCAACGTCATCAAGTCCCTCGCGGTGATCGTCCTGATCTTGGTGGCTCTTTCCACGGACTCGGCCTCGGACTTCGGTCCACGACGGATGATGACGACTTCCAGATGTATGAAAATTGCCAGCTCGGGCCTTACCCTCTCCACGAACGTGACGACATCGTTAGTGCACAGGTGATACATTATGCGGTTGCCAATAAACGTTGTCACGGACAGGAGGAGGACCCTGGATCCGACATACTGGTCAACCAACTCGTCCCGTACTCACTGTCGTTGACATAGGACGCGCTCCCGCGCTCCATGTAGAACATTATCCCGACGTTGATGAGGTCGCTGTAGATCGCCTTGCAGATGTCTACTCTTAGCCCGTCCATGTCCAGCACGTCGCCAAGATGGAACACGGGCACGTTCTCGACGACACCCTGATGGTACGAGGAGATGTATGGCTCCAACCCTACGTAGCTGCTAATGACGGTCTTACCCGTATAGGTGCCTCTTCCTGACCCATCCCTTGCAGGAAACCCCATCCAGAACGCTCTCAGCGTCGAAGTAATGATCGGGATGGCAGTGGGAGACGATGACCAACTCCGTGCGGGTGAGGTCGTAGTAAATCATTTGTATCTGGACCAGAGTTTCCGGGCCAGGATCCACGTGCAGGAACCTGCCATCATGCTTGATTAGCAGGCCGCCGGTGGAGCGGACCTGGTACATCATCCTGTGAGAATCACCGCCCGTCCCCAGGAAAGTTATGCGGAAGCCATCCACCCCAATCATCGAAAAGGTATATGTGGTTTTCAACGACTCTATATTATATAGAGTTAAAAAGGCGAGTTCAGGAACTTAGACCAAACCAAGCAAATCAGAATTGTTGTAGAAGTCAACGCTTGGCTGAGAGATGCTCTACGTTCCGAAACCAAGCACCTGTTTGACGATTGGGACAGCCACTATCTAAGTTGAAGGAGATTTTAAGCCCGTAGTTGCAGAAATAGACTGTGGC
>CAZXOR010000150.1:0-3118 GCA_964642395.1 uncultured Methanomassiliicoccales archaeon
GGACCTAGAGGATCTGAAGAAGACTACCATGCTCAGATCGCAGATTGACGGCATCTCCACCGAAAGGGTGATGTCCGTTGACTTCCCGACGGTCTCGTCCGACGACCGCATCTCGGATGCGCTGTCGGTCATGAGAGAGACGAAATATCAGGATCTCCCCGTTGTCAATGGCGGAGAGTTCGTGGGCATGGTCAGCTACTCATCGATCCTCAGGAAGAAGAGCGTGACTCTCGATGCGAAGGTCAAGAATTTCATCCACCAGCTCCCATCGGTGTCCCCCGACGTGGAGATCACGAAGATCTCCGAGCTAATGGTTTCCAACAATTGCAGGCAGCTCCCCGTGGTCAACGGGAAGAGGGTCGTGGGTGTGATCAGGAGGACCAAGCTCATTGAGATCGTGAGGGACATTAAGGCCTTGAAGGAGATTAAAGTCTGGGAGATCATGAGCAACCCCGTGGAGTCCGTGAAGGCGAACGACTTGATGGACGACGCGCTGGACATCATGATCCGTGAGGACTACAGGACGATTCCGGTCATCAACGAGATGAACAACGTGGTGGGCATTGTCGGGATGAGGGAGATCATCGACAACAATTGGAAGAAAGACAACAAGACGATCGGGGACCTAGAGAAGAGCTCTCGCTCCCAGATCACCGTGGAGTCAATTGCCCTCACCTCAGTCAAGACCATCTCCTGGGACAGCGACATCTCCGTGGCGGTCGACATGATGGTGGAGAACAAGATCTCCACTCTACCTGTGGTCGAGAATAAGGACCTCGTCGGGGTCGTCACCGAGTACGACATCATCGAGCTCTTGGCCGCATGCAGGAAGAGGGACATGCTGTTTGTCCAGATTAGCGGCCTCGAGAACGATGAGAAGGAGTACACCGACGCCATCTACGCTGACATCGAGAACATGGTTGTGAAGGTCTCCAGGATTTACAAGCCCGAGTCACTGACGATGCATGTCTCTAGGTACAACGACGCGGGGGGCAACTACGAGTACAGCATCAGCGCCAGACTGTTCATCAACGGGGAGGCGATCATGGTGAAGGAAGTGGGCTGGGACTTGATACAGACCTGCAGCAACCTCATCACCAAGCTCGAGGACGCCGTCATCAATATGAAGGACTCAAAGGTGACCTTCCGCAAGAGGAAGAAGTGAGTCGTTCGTACCCCTTCACAGAGGTGCGACGGCCGATTTTCAGAAACACATGCCTGTCCCATCTCCGCGGGACTGGATCTTTCTCCCGGGAATCCCGGGAGGAGTTGTCACCCGAATCAATCCGTGGTTATAATTTGTTTGCGGTCCTCGGGAGATCGTTTTTTCTCGAGCATTTTCCCGCACCTGGGGCACCAGTCCGCGTTTGCTGGGACAATGTTGCCACACTTAAGACAGGTGACGTTCTCCGTGGAGACGTCCACGGTGCCGTCATGGTGGACGACCTCATTCTCGTCCTCCTCGTCGAAGGCCACTCCGCACTTAGGGCAGACTGTGGCGTCCGGGGGGACCTCCACGCCACACTCAGAGCACTGGAAAGAGTCCTTCTTCTTCACCCTGAGCTCCTCGGGGACGTCGATGTACGTGCTACATTTCCTGCAATTAATCTCTCCCGGCAGGACTATGGCACCGCACTGCTTGCACCTCCCATATCCCTGGGGGTAAAGCCTTCCGTCGGCCTCCATCCTGACGCGGGTCTTCTTGGCGCTATTCCTCATGAGAGCGGAAAAGACCAGGATCAGGAAGTAGATGACCATGGCGTATAAGACGGTGTACCCAGCACCGGTCAGGGACAGTCTAGTGACGTTATATCCCGTGTCGTAGAGTTCAATCAATTTGTGCGAAGTGAGAGCCCCGTCGACGAGTATGAATGTACCCATGACGTAAAGCTTTCCTTCGTCGAGTTCGAGGTCCTCCACGGTCAGGTGGCATGTCCCATCATCGTCAAGTGTGTATTCGTTAAGATTAAAGTATACTTCCCTCGCTAGCGTGCTCATACTCCCATTGATCGCGTATGTCAGGCTCTGCGCGTAGTAGCATTGGAACATAATCTGCCACTCTTCCAGGGTGTTGCCGTCAGAATCCACATAAGGTTTGACGTAGATCATCACATCTTCGACATAGGGGTCATCCTCATTGGTGATGTATTCGAGGTATACAATATATTCATCCTTTTCTTGCTGCTCAGCGACAGCATCTGGGGTGCCCGAAAACACATAAGTCAACGTGGGCACCGCCAGGACTATGAACACGACCCCGACTACGGCCTTAACTTTAACGGAGAAGACGCCTAGCAGGTGGGGGACCATATAGAGCACGATGGCTATGATGAGGTACCCGAAACAACCGGCATTAAACACCACCTCGAGTAAAAGGTCGATTGCGAGCACTACAATGATTGCGATCCACTGTTTAGTGGAAAGGAATTTGAAATCGTCGACGAGGCCTTGGAACAACGGTTTTCTTCCCTTATTAGCGTCTATCATTATCGCGAAGATGAGGGGTCTGCTTAAAAACATATGCAGAGGATCGTGCGAATGTCCTGTTGAATCGCATCACGACGCACATATAATATCGGTGACTGCGTATTGATGGTCATACCCATCTTGACACTCATATGTCCCGCCTACGAGACACGCACGCTTGTTGAAGAAGAGGAGCCGAAACACTACTGCATGCACTGCAGTGTCGAGGTCCCCGGAGGTGAGGAAAAGTCCATTGATCCGATCATCGAGACCACCCTTGGCACACTGGCATGCTGGAAAGAGGAGAGAACGACATCCCAATTATTCCAACATGCCGTGGTACCCCAAGATCAAGGCGATCTAGGACAAGCTCTTCGAGAGCGACTTCGACGGGTCTCGGAAGCCTTCGCCGTCCTCCTAAATGCCAACTAGAACGACATACTGGACCTGGTGCACTCCATGAGCGCCGCCATCGTCAAGTGGGTCGTGGACAGCATCGCTGACGGCGAAGCCTACCAGGGCGACCTGATGGACATCATCAGGCTCGTCAGCGACTACGGCGGTGATTCCGGTCTGAACAACATCATCGCCACCATCTTCTACGCTCTTGCGACCATGCGTGAGATAATCGCCGTCCCGGAGGACGTCGCCA
>CAZXOR010000151.1:0-3068 GCA_964642395.1 uncultured Methanomassiliicoccales archaeon
AGATGATGGGGGACTTGCACCTCCAGCAGTGGCCGTACCTGTGCTTGATCTTGGCAGTGTTGTACATCAGTCTCCTCTCGTCCAGCAACTTGATGATCTCGTCTGTCACCATCTTGACCTTCTTGCCGGCCATGATCGGAAACTTGTCAGTGTACCTGCCGTTCTCCGCCACAGGGCAGAATGGGGCGATGCCGTACCTCTTTCCAGTTTCGTAGTCGTCGGGCCCGTGCCCGGGAGCGGTGTGGACTAGACCGGTGTTGTCCTTCTCCACGTAGTCGGCCAGAAGCACTCTCCAGGCCCATTCGCTGGACGGGGCGGCTTCTACCTCGAAGGGGGGTATGTAGTTCAGGCCCTCTAGGTCCCTTCCTTTCATC
This sequence comes from uncultured Methanomassiliicoccales archaeon, assembly GCA_964642395.1. Taxonomy (GTDB): domain Archaea; phylum Thermoplasmatota; class Thermoplasmata; order Methanomassiliicoccales; family Methanomethylophilaceae; genus Methanoprimaticola. The sequence continues at coordinate 375 of CAZXOR010000151.1, forward strand.
CTCTCGAGGACCTCGAAGCTCTCGTAGCCGCCTTTCTGCATGACGTACTCGGCCTAAGATTCCAGGATAATGACGTCCTCGAAACCCTTCTCGCACGTCATCCTTACGCAGGCGTAGTCGAAGTCCGGATGGACGGCGACGGCCATGTTGGCAGCTAGGGTCCAAGGGGTAGTGGTCCAGATCAGGAGGGACCTGGTCCCGTTCCTGAGGGGGAACCTTACCATGATGGAGGGGTCGGTCTCATCCCAGTACTCGATCTCCGCCTCGGCCAGGGCGGTCTCGCACCTGGGGCACCAGGTGACCACCCTGCTGGAAGGCCTGAGGAGCCCCTTTTTCTCAGCTCTCTAGATGGTCCACCATGCGGACTCCAGGTAGTTCAGCTTGATCGTCTGGTAGGGGTTCTCCCAATCCATCCAGACGCCCAGCTGTTTGAACTGCTCGGTCATGTCGGCGCGGAGCCCTAGAGCGAACTCCCTGCAGGTGTTGACGAACTTGTCAATACCAAGCTCCTCGATCTCCATCTTAGAATGCACGCCGATGTTCTTCTCGACCTTGACCTCGATGGGAAGGCCGTGCATGTCGTACCCAGGCTGGTCGCGGACGTTGTAGCCACACATCCTCCAGTACCTGATGAGGATGTCCTTCACGGTCTTGTTCATCGCCGTTCCCAGGTGGATGGTCCCGGTGGTGTATGGGGGGCCGTCGACGAAGTAGAACCTCTCCCCCGAGGCTCTATGCTCTTTCGTCTTGTGGTACGCGTCGGTCTTCTGCCAATATGCCTGGACATCCCTTTCAATGTCCTTGGCATTATAATTCGCGCGAATCTACTTTATCATCGCATTCCCTCAGGTACCGGGAGTTCTCTTTTCCCGGGGGTGCTGAGCCATCTATCCATGCATATGATAAAACGGTTCCCTTAGGCGCGCGCTCATTGAGTGACGCGGATATCGAGAGAGTCGGATGGTTTCGCGAGAAACCGCAGCTGTCCACCATGGCCGTAAGCGGGTTGCAGGCAGACTCTGTTTGTTCAGTGCATTAGAGCGTGGCCCAAGAGTACAGAAGGCAGACGACGATGACTACTGCCGAGACTACGATGATGGAGATGTTCTTACGAGACATAAAGTCAGGTAATGCTGGGTCTCCAATTTAAGGTTTCCAATGACTTGTGCTCGGATCTAAGGCTCTATATAATGGGTTAAAAAGGTGAGTGCAAGAACTTAGACCAAGCTAGGCAAATCAGAATTGTTGTAGGAAAGCGGCGCTTGGTTTCGAGATGCGAAGCATCCTATACCCAAGCGCCTGTTTGACGATTGGGACAGCCACTACCTCAGTCGAAGGAGATTTCAAGCTCGCAGTTGCAGAAATATACCGTGGCGATGAAGTAGTCGATGTTTCTAAACCTCCTGGCTATCCTGCGGATGGTTTGTATGTTGTTGACGGCTTCAGTGAAACCGTTGTTGATGCTCTTATCGTACCATACGAGGATCCACTCTCGGCGTGAGTATATGTTCTCGAACGTGGCCCTCATAGCCTGGGTGTCAAGTACCTAGACGTCGTAGTACCAGATGACTTCCGATGCTGACCCCTTGTCGTACTGCTTGTAGATGTCCGAGAACATGTTCTTAAAGCGGTAGTCCTCAGCCAGTTCGTAGTAGTCCTCGATGGAACGCTCCAGCGTCCTCAGCTGCTCCCCGGATAGCTTTGACGCGTTCATCCTTATCATGTGCCTGGCTTTGATGGCTTGACTCTCCACAGCCCATCGGCCGTATTGTCTATGGTCTCGACGATGAGCTTCACAGCATGAAACTTGTCGTAGACGATTTTGGCATTGGAGAAGTTATGGCGCACCCCAAAGGGGTACGCCTTTCCGATGTCGTAGCTGACGAACTCGATGTTCTCCCTTTTCCCGTTATGCTCCTACGACCACACAGCGAGACGGTCTACCATCTCCGAGCTCTTCCCCTCGTAAACGAATATGATCTACTTGTTCTGATCGCAGACCACGGTGACGTAGTTATGGCCCTTCTTAGACGAGGTCTCGTCGATGTAAAGGAGCTCCACATTGGACAGGTCTAATCTGATCCAGTACAGCTCAGTGGTCCTGTTTACAGAGTTGTCGAGCAGTATGAAGAACTCTCTTCAACATCTTCGTGTATGATACGCGTGGCTTGGTCTATTGGACGGGTGTTTGCGAATACCCGTCACAAGTCTCGTACCTAAGCTTCGAGATGAAAGCCTATGACGGTGGCTCTCATCTAGCACACAGTGTGCGAGTGACTTTCTCTCGTATTGGTGCACCCTGCAGAGTGCCCCGCACGCGGGGCACTCGTACATCCGACGTTCGACATCCATGATCAGATACAGCTGTAACCGGACGGTCATGATAGTCCTTCAGGACATAGTCGCCCATTCTCAGATATGTAGAACCACGTACTTTCGATCCCGGTGAAGATATTGACGAGTCCATCCGAATTCCTGCCGAAGTACGTCTAAGTTTCTGCGCTAGTGTTATCAACCCCGGTACTTGTGCGAGATGCGGCACACCTTCTGAAAATTCACATCTTTAGTGATGTTGTACTTTTTCAAAACTTTGTCACTCCTAGGACATTGGGACGAACGCCTTGTATATCGCAGGATTCAGATGTCATAAATCAATCCAACTCAATTCCTAGTCATTCAAGTTTCAACCCTGAA
>CAZXOR010000152.1:0-3032 GCA_964642395.1 uncultured Methanomassiliicoccales archaeon
TCCTACAACAATTCTGGTTTGCCTGGTTTGGTTTAAATTTCTGAACTCACCTTTTCAACTCTAAGTTATATAGGGCCGTCTGACTTATACCACGGAGTGCACGCGAGGACATAGACGAGGAAGACCGGTTGGGATCCGTGACGGTCCTGTGCAGAGGATTTGGAATCGTCGATATGGGGAGGTGGCCAACCTTCTGGTATCGGCCAGGATCCCCTCGATCGGGAGACCTGTGGATACTATACCGGATGCGAGGTCTATCATCGGCATCCCGGTCCATAGCATCATCCTGGATACCGCCCCGTCGATTTTCTACAACCATCTCTACAGTGTGGTCAACACCCTGCTGGACCAGGCCGTCAAGAGAATCGCGCTGGAGCTCATAGCACTTAGCCACACGACGGTGGCTCTTCCCCGGGACAGGTACCACGGGATAGCCGGCCTCAAGAAAGATTCCAGCACGTTTTTCTCCACCTTCACACCGCATACCTGGCGGGAATGGGCACGTTCGGATGGAACAACACAATCCTCACCGAAGACACAGACCGAGGATCAAGTTCACATCGGTTATCACGAGCTCCCGGCTTCCTCCCTGGAGACCAATGAAAGAAGACGTCTGCATTCACTGCTAGAGGTTTGTCAAACTCTGCTCGGCCGGCGCCCCGCACGAGGACGATTATCCTAATGCAATCATCGCAAAGGCGGTATGCATGGAGATGTCGAGACTGCTACGTGAGAAGGGTATATCCCCTTGCGGTAGGTGCATCACCATATGCCCCGTGGGGCACGATAGGGGACCTCCCCCGACGGAGGAGTTGGTGGTCCTCATCAGGCAATACGTCAAGCCCAGATGAGTCCGGTCCGATACCATCATATCATGATACGCGTTCCCAATCATCCCTGCTGGGGTTGTCAAGCTCGGTCAAAGACGCAGGACTTAGGATCCTGTCCTTAGTGGTTCACGGGTTCAAATCCCGTCCCCAGCACCTCATCCATTATCCGAACCGCGAGATACCGGGCAACCGGATTTGATCGCTCTGACGGAACGACCGTCTACCAACGTGAAAATCAAATCCCAGCTGGTCCTACGGAGCTCGGATAAAAAAGATGGCCGTGCCGCTGTACATTATCAAGCTCACAATGGAGATCAACAAAGGGAACACTACACCTACAAGCAGCTGAAGCTCCTGACCAGGATCGACCCTGACGCTAGGCGCATCTTAAAGACGATGAAGGAGCTCCCAAAACCGGCAGCGAAGCCCATGTGAAGGTCGTGTCGGAAGTGAAGCCGGACATTCTCCTGCAGACAGCCGAGAAGGCAAAAGGCGGGACCAGACCGCCATCGCGCAGCTTAGGAAAAGGAATGAGTATAAGGACACGGCCGCTCAGTGCACCCTCGGACTGGCGCTGCTCTGCACCAACCTGGACGAGGCTAGGAAGTAGCTCCTGAAATCATTGAGGTCCCGGAGTTCACCAAAGCCCTCAGAAAACTCGCGGCCTCCGGCGACGAGGAGACCAAAAGATGGGTCGACTCTCAAAGTCAGAAAGAGGCACCGACCGTCAGGAGCAAGCATGCGGACGAGAAGCCCATCAGGAACAACCTCAGATACTACAACCACCCATCAAGCACACCATGCCTAGGATCAGCGACGTCTACAGGCTTAACAACGCCAAAATGAACACCGGCCAGATTAACTCTATGATCCAGATTAAGGAGAAAAAAGACAAGTTCATTGTCACATAGACGGTCACCCGCGAGCCCGGAAGGCACAAGGCGGTGAAGCTGCTGGAGTCCCCTCACCGGTTTTGCCAGTGCCAATGGGTACATGCTGACCGACACGGACAGGGTCATGAGGAAGGACATGCTGGCGGAGTACCACGGCACCCTGGGCCAAGGGACATAAAGCAGTTCAGGCTGTCTACCTGAGGCCAGCATTAACGCCGGTCCAAAGATATTAGGATTTTCAGAACAGGTGAGGCTTCGCGGTCAGCCGTGGATAAATCTTTTAGAGCGGGCCGGAACCCGCAGTTGGATCAGTAAGAGACACCCTCCCAGAGCATGGCGTCAGCGACCTTCTCGAACCCGGCGATGTTTGCCCCGGCGATGAGATTGCCCTCCATGCCGTACTTCTTGGCGGCCTTAGCGGTCTCCTTGTAGATCGTGGCCATGATGCCCTTCAGCTTAGCATCGACCTCCTCGAAGGACAAGGAGAGCCTGGCGCTGTTCTGACACATCTCCAGAGCGGAGGTGGCAACCCCACCGGCGTTGGCGGCCTTGGCGGGACCAAAGAGGACTCCAGCCTTCTGAAAAACGGCGATCGCGCCAGGCGTGCTGGGCATGTTGGCGCCCTCGGCTACCGCAAAGCATCCGTTGGCGATGAGAGTCTCAGCGTCCTTCTCGTTCAGTTCATTTTGAGTGGCGCAAGGTAGGGCGATGTCGCAGGGGATAGTCCAAATGCCCTTGCCATCGGTGTAGACTGCGGAGGGCTTGTGGACAATGTACTCGGTAAGCCTTTGCCTTTTGACCTCCTTGATGTCCTTGAGGAGGTCGAGATCGATTCCGTCCTTGTCGTAGATGTACCCCTTGAAATCGGAGACGGCGACGACTTTCCCTCCGAGTTGGTAGACCTTCTCGGCGGCGTAGATGGCAACGTTCCCGGATCCGGAGATAACGACGGTGGCACCCTGGAAGGACTTGCCGTTGGCCTTGAGCATCTCGTCTGTGAAGTAGCACAGGCCGTATCCAGTGGCCTCGGTCCTGACAAAGGATCCACCGGCCTCGATGGCCTTTCCGGTGAGGACTCCGGTGAACTCGTTCCTAAGCCTCTTGTACTGGCCATACATGTACCCGATCTCCCTTCTGCCGACCCCGATGTCGCCAGCAGGGACGTCGGTGTCGGGACCAATGTGCCTCTGAAGCTCGGTCATGAAGGACTGGCAGAAGCGCATGACCTCAGCATCGGATTTGTCCTTGGGGTCGAAGTCGCATCCTCCCTTACCGCCGCCGATGGGAAGGGTGGTGAGGCTGTTCTTGA
>CAZXOR010000153.1:0-2991 GCA_964642395.1 uncultured Methanomassiliicoccales archaeon
AAGAAAGGTCGACGCCCCGGAGGAGGCGTCGACCGATGACGGACACTGGACTCACGGGTTGAAGAAGGATATAGAGCTAATGAAGAGATTGGGTCTGTCCAAGCAGAAGCCTGAATCGTTCTCGAAGAAGATGGAGAGTTCGAAGAAGATGCCCGAGGAGCCAGAGGTCAAGATGCCCCGCGGACGTCCGAAGAAGGCGCCTCAAGATGAGGGCTTAGTACCGTGACAAGGGAAATTTCTGAAAATCGAGTATTTTGAAATGTTTAATCTAGAACATCAAAACTAAAATGTCCAAATATGAACATTAGTTAAAACGATATATAAAGGATGAACAAGCTAGAGATGTAGATATAATCGAATCCGAGAATTCAGATTTATACGTACGTTTTAACGTACGTTGTTTAACAAGGATGAAATAAAGACCGTGAAGAAAACCCAACAGTTTTCTATCATATTGCTATTGGTGGACTGTGAGATATGTCGTCGGAATCACGGGAGCGTCAGGCGCGATGTACGGTATCAGGCTTCTCCAGGAGCTTGAGGGCGAGAAGATACTCGTCATCTCGAAAATCGCCAGGAAGGTCATCCCCGCGGAGACCAACTACACCGTAGAGCAGGTGGAGGCCATGGCCGATACCGTCTTCTCCGACGACGAGATGTTCGCTTCCATTGCATCTGGCAGCTTTAGGTACGACACCATGTTCGTGGCGCCCTGCAGCGAGTCGTCCGTCGCTAAGTTCGCCAACGGTATTACCGACACACTGATTTCCAGGGCTGTGTCCGTATGCCTGAAGGAGAATAGAAGACTCGTACTTCTGGTGAGGGAAACCCCCAAAAGCATCATCATGCTGGAAAATGAGCTTAAGCTGGCCAGACTTGGCGTCAGAATCGTGGACGCTAACCCCGGATTCTACCCCAAACCCAGGACAGTGGATGACATAGTGGACATCGTGGTCGGTAGGTGTCTGGACCAGGTTGGCATCGACCACGAACTCTACAAGAGATGGGAATAAGACGGTTGTTGAAACCTAAATTTATCACTTGTACTCGGACGTGCATGCGCTCGTGCGCACGTGTATATGTATAGGCATCAGCTGACAAACTCAGACTCTGAACGGTACGCTTCATCGAAACAACACTACAATTAGAGGCGGGTACCCTCGCCCTGCTTCTCACACCAGATAGTCGGCCAGCATTGATGCAAGGTCCGATTTCTCCGTGGTCAGCCATACGTCGAAGTCCTTGCAGTTAGCCGCCACGATCCTTCCAAGAAAGACGGCCATCTCTGGACACTTATCAACTGGCACTGCTCCGACGATGTCCCCGAACCTCTCCCTGCCCTTACAGGCCGCAGCCATTAACTATCATGTTGAACACTGGGACGGCCCCCCCCCGTCCACATACCTGAAGGCTCCCCGGAACCCGATCATCCCGACCTAGTGGTTCTCGCAGGACGACATGCACTCGGAGATCCTGAACCTGGGCAGGGCGTTATCCATAATTCTAATGGTCCTAACCGCATCAACCATGGCGAACAACGTCCCGCTGGAGTTCCTGAGACCTTGCTAGCAGATTGTGGACCCGATGCATACACTGACGTTTCGAACAGCGTCGTTGTACAGCCCTCAATGACGTCTCTAACCATCATGGCCTCGTCACCGCTGAGGTTGATAATGCACAGGGTGCTGTCCAGGGCCATTCTGATCTCCGTATCCCAGACGTCCGCGATAGCGTCGCGAATCCTCTCTAACGCATCCAACGGAACGTCGTTGTCCACGGGATGGTACGCAACATAGTACAGCCCGGGCTGCTTCTGCCTGAAGATCCTGTCTCCGAAGACCTCCACGGGCTCTTTTTCGGGGAACACATCGGGCACCGGGTAGATCTTCATGCCGCTCCTCTCCAGCAGCGGGACTAAGGCTTCCCCGTGTGCCTGCAGGAAGCCCTCGTCCCCGAGATCGTCCTTCATGTACCTGGTGCGTGCCCTGGAACGGTTCTCGTAGTTACTATTAGCGATTAAGGTGTTTATCATGGCTCTCACGTAGTACAGCGTCTTAGACGAGTCGACTCCCTCCGGTCACTTTGATTCCGATATTGGGCTTGTTACAGAAGCCTCCGGCTGCCCATATATCGAACCTGCCATCTGCCTTGGCGATGAACCCCAGGTTCTTGAATGTGATGTGGGTCTCGTTCCTGACGGAGTTGGAGAACATGACCTTAAGCTTCTTGGGCATCTTTATGTCGCACATGATGTCCAACAGACAGGTTTCGACCCCTTTTGCATTAGGGGTATATATCGAAGTTCTCTCCGGGCTCCACCTCGGACAGCGACGACATGGACACGTTCCTGAGATCGTCTCCTCTGCCGTTTTAGGTGTTGATGCCGTGGTCCAGTACGCGAGCCATTATGTCCGCATTCTGATCCCGGTTCAGATTGTGAAGCTACACGGTTTCGCAAGTGGTGGTGTGGATTCTGGTCACGTCATACCTCCTGCACTGATCGATGATAAAGGATAGTTTTTCTGGACATGTGGCCGCCACACATGCGAAGTTTGATCATACCTGAGTTTGTCACTTCTACTCGGTAATGTGCACTCGCACGTGCGTGTGCCTCTTCGCACCTGCGTACGTACATTACCGAGTACAAGTGACAAACTCAGATTCAAAGAACTTTCAATTATTATCCACGTGAATCGTTCTTTAAAAAATAACACCAATTTTTAACCGACAATTCGCTGGAGATGCTGAAAGGAATGGTCCCCACTCCCTGATTTGAACAGGGGGCCTGCTGATTTCAGCGGCTGTATCGGTTTTCGCCGAAAACACTCTACAGTCAGCCGCTCTGGCCAGTCTGAGCTAAGTGGGGATTTAAGCAGAGGATAACGATTACCTATTTAACTTTAACTTAGAATCAGGCAGTAGGGAACTCTCTGTACGATTTAGGGTTGAAACTTGAATAACCAGTAATTGAGTTGGATTGATTTATGGCAT
>CAZXOR010000154.1:0-2944 GCA_964642395.1 uncultured Methanomassiliicoccales archaeon
CTGCGATTTCATGCTTCGCCGCGATGAGCATCGTGGGGATTATGCTCGTGAAATCGGATATCCGGGTGGTGCTCCCGTATCCCAGTTTCTCGTAGTATAGACAAAGGAATGCTCTGCGTTGATGTTCGTTCAGCAACGACATCGTCTTATCAATCATCGTCTTGTCGGTATCATCCAATACCACTTCTCTGTGGGTGAATGTCATTGAAAGTATATATTATTTCATATTATTTATCATCTTAAGTTCCTGAACTCGCCATTTTAACTCTAAATCAAATAGAGTTCACAACGGTTACGAGACAGGGGTCGGAACTTATACCAGCATTATGATGCATCAACGGTAAATATGCACGTTATCTCACTCATTGTCAAGAACGAGTTCAACGTCATGTAGAGGATCATGGGCGAGTTCACCCGCAACAAGATCAACGTCGAGACAATCGTCGTGGGAAAGTGCGAGCTCCCCGGCAAGTCCAGGACGATCCTTTCCGTCATCAGCCACTGAGACATAGACCGCAATCGGCGGGTTTCAGAAGTTCCAGGACGTCTATGTGGCGGAGTTCGTCCCCCGAGTCCGGCCAGTCCGCTTACGCACTACTGTCTGTATCCAACTGCAACGTCGGCGTCGTCGGCGACTCTAGTCAGGTAGATGAGCTCATCGAGAGGAGGCCCGAGCATTACGTCAAGGCTCTCAACGCACTCTGAGCACATCTGGGTCTGGCCCCGAAAGAGACCTTTTGGTGCAATGTGTCAAATTTATTTTTCCTGCGTGAGTAGTTGAATATTACTATATATTGGGAGTCTGTAGAAGCCGTGTTCACGTAAGACTGCGCCTCCGAGGGACAATTAGAGGCGGTTCAGCCCAGGTAGTACGATGCTAGAGGATGGGATACACTACAGGGTGAGGGCCCCGATGTGGATCGTACACCTCCAAGAGGGAGGTGTGGTCTTCAACAGTACCATCTTCAAATACGCGTATTGCACGATCACGCCTACGGATGATTACTCCATGTCCGTCCACTTCACCGACTATGAGAAGTACGAGGCGTTGCTGGATGGGGGGCTTGCTGCCCCTCGACGGGAACATGGACTTGATCAAGGCCGTGACTAACCATTTCGCGATCACAGATGGATTTAAGATTTTCTGCAGTCCGAGGCCCCACCTGGATCCGGCCTTGGAGGCTCCTTCACCGTCATCGTCTCCATTATCGCTGCGATCTGCAAGTGGCAGAACATCAGGCTCACTAGCATGGACATGGCCAACCTGGCCTATAAGCTGGAGAGAAGAGATTGGCCTCAATGACTGCAAGCAGGACCAGTTCGCAGCCGTCTTTGGTAAGTTCAACTTATGATTCTGCAGCGACGCAGTCAACGTCAACCGCGTAAGGGTCTCGGAGGACACCGTCAACGAGCTCCAGTACTGCTCCCTTCTGTGCTACACGGGAAGCCCCGCAAGTCTGCTACCATCATCGAGAACCAGGTGGAGAAGTTTTACAAGAGCCAGAACGAGGAGGTCATGGACAGGTCCAAGGAGATCGCCTTTTCCATGATCGAGTCCCTGGAAAAGGGGGATACGGCCTCCGTCGGAAGCTCCTCCATGAGTCCTGGACATACAAAAAGTAATTCTCCAGCAAAATCTCCAACCCTCACATCGACTCTCTGTACAACGCCGCTAAGGCCGAGGGCGCCATCGGAGGGAAGGTTTCCGGTGCGGGGGTGGTGGGTTCATGTATTTCATATGCAGATACGATTGAAAGTATAACATAGCTAGTACTTCAGCGTCTCGGGGCCAGAATCACGGACTATATATTTGAACCCTAGGAAGTGATATCCTGGAGGTACCCACATGAATGAGGAGATCATAACAGAGCTCCAGAGGAGCGAAGATATAATTTCTAGGATCGACCCGGCCCAGATCAGGAAGGCCGCATACATCCTTATCGAGACCTTTAGGAAAGGAGACCAGGCCATCTTCATGGGCAACGGCGGGTCCTCCGCGGACGCTCATCACATAGTGGCGGAGTTCTTGGTAGGTACATGTTGGAGCGCCCCACGTTGCCCGGCGTCTGTCTCTCGAACATCGCCCCTGTGATCGCAATCAGGAACGACTACAGCTACAACCCGGTCTTCAAAAGGCAGATCGAGACCATATGGATGAAGGACGACGTCGTCATCGGAATGTTCACATCTAGCAACTTCAAGAACGTCGTCCTGGCCATGGAGGCCGCCAAGGAGCATAGCGCGATCACGATCTTGTTCATCGGCGACGGCGGCAGAAGGAGGGAGATCTCGGACCACGCGGTCATCATCCTATCGAGGGAAACATCCCGCATCCAGAAAAACTACCTCTGCGCCTACCACACCATTTGCGGTATCGTCGAGAGGGAGATGTTCGGCCGCCGAGTGGTGTTCGTCGACAGGAATGACACTATTGCATCCGACATCCTCTACTGCGCTGACCCGGATCTCTTCGACATATACGACTACGTGCCTGAGGCGGTTCGCATGCTCAACGAAGCAGGCTACCTTGTGATAGTGGTTACCAACCATTCCGGCATAAAATACGACTACTTCGACGTGGCCACCCTGACCAGGATTCACGACAAGCTCAGAACCGGGGTGAGGGCCGCATTGACGACATATACTTCTGCCCCTACACTCCGGAGGACCGTTGCTTCTACAGGAAGCTGGAAGTCGAAATGGGTCTGGATGCCATAGCAAGACAGGGCTTTGATCCCGGGAGGTCGTACATGGTTGACAACCACAATAAAGATATAAAGTTCAGCCGCTGCCTGGGGTGTGGGATCATCAAGGTTGGTCCGGGTTCACCTTCGCCGACGCCGTGGATCTGATTCTGCGGTCCTGAGACGTCGACGTTATTTTAACTACAGACTTCGTGAACAGCAACAGCGAGAGGAAGTCGACAGTACAAATAGACGACTGT
>CAZXOR010000155.1:0-2908 GCA_964642395.1 uncultured Methanomassiliicoccales archaeon
TGGATATCTGGGTAGCGCTTTCGTATTCCAGTTTCTCGTAGTACAGGCTGAGGAACGCTTACGCTGATACTCGTTCATCAACAACATCATCTTGACAATCATCGTCTTGTCGAACCCATTCAATACCACTTCTTTATAGGTTATTGTCATGAGAAGTATGTTTTCATTATTTCATATATTATTTTTTATCATCTCTTAAATTTCTACACTCGCTTTTTCAACCCTAAATCATATAGAGTCAAAACACGTGCGAATCGTTACACGCACGCGTCTTTACGAACGGACTTCACACGCACTTGTTTAAAAACCGGATTGCTCATAAGGTGCATGGATCCCCTAGTCGCATCTGTATGGATGTCGGTCGTCAGGACCATCCTGGTCGTGCGGTGGTATGCGATCTTCGTACGCACGAAGTGCCCGACCTGTGCTGGTGGGTGCTCGGTGTCGTCGATTGCTCATTCAGACTGCTAGCACAGTGGAGGTTCTCTGATTCTGTGATGCCCCTTGTGTCCTACTTTGGGCAGTTGGCCCTCCTGGTCAGCCTGCTCTTTGAAAGGATGTGTGGCATTACGACGGCCGCCCTTATCGCGGCCAGATCGGCTCTCGTAGTCTCCCCGGCGCTAACTGCGGGGTCTTTGGCTCCGATATTGTTGGTGGCAATGTACTTACTGTTCCTAGAGATATACCGGGTCTGCCAGCTCAAAGGGGACGCAGACTCCTTATGCATGATGTGTGACCATGGCTTTCCCTGTCTATCCTATGAATGGTTCCCTCCCGGTCCTGTGGGAGGTCCTGTACTCCACGTCTCTGGTCCTGAACCCGTTGGTCTCCGTGCTTATCGTCGCACTGACCTTGTCGCTGCTTTAGTGCATCCAAGTAGCCTTCCGGAACATTAGGGTCGGAAGGCTTTGCCTAGACATGTTCGCAAACTACAGAATAGGGATAGATGAGGTGCGCACCGCCTATATCTAGCCGGTCGAGAAAGCGTCGGGTGCCGACATTGTGCGCTACTGTTCGTCCGACGACAGAGATTCCGTGCCGGATGGACTGGAGACGGTCGACAGTGCGACATGCATGTGACCCCGAGGTCCCGTTCCGCTGTCAATAACCACGATCTTCACGGTAACGATGGTATTAGAGACCCCTCCGGCGACCCTTCTCGGCGTATGATGATTATCCGGGCCCCGCAGAATGCGCACCTGTCACCGTCAAGACCCTCCGTGTCCACGCGGTAACCTAGGCGTTTGATCACGGCTGCACCACACCGGGGACAGTAGGTGCTGCAGGCCTCCTCATTCAGGATATTCCCAGTGTACACGTACTCCAGGCCGGCCTCAATGCCAGTCCTTCTGCACCTCATGATGGTTTCGACGGGGGTGAACCCCACATCGGTTATCTGGTTGTCCGGATGGAACCTGGTAAAGTGCACCGGCACGTCCCTGCCCAGGGTATTGCGCACCCAAAGGCAGAACGCTGAAACCTCATCCTCAGAGTCGTTGTATCCGGGGATCACCAAGTAGGTGAGTTCTAAATGGACGCCCTCCTCGCGGACTATGCGTACCGACCTGAGGACATCATCTAAGTGCGCTCCGCAGATCCCCACGTAGAACTCCTCGCTGAATCCCTTGACGTCCATGTTCACCGCGTCGGCGACCCTACACAGCTCCCTAAGGGGCTCCTCGTTGATCAGGCCGTTAGTAACCAGCACCAGATGAAGGTCAGACGCCATGGCCATGACGTCCATGATGTACTCGAACCAGATCACGGGTTCGTTGTACGTGAATGCTATGATATCCTGGCCCTCGTCCCTGCACATCCTGATCAGCTCCTCCGGGGACTCGCGGGTGGTGCGCTTCTTATTCGACGAGAGCATGGAGATCGTGTAGTTCTGGCAGTGCTTACAGCTCATGTTGCAGCCGACGCTGCCCACAGAGAAGCATCTAGACTTGGGTCTGTAGTTATAGAGCGGCTTCTTTTCTATGGGGTCGACACCCATTGATGAAACTTTGCCGTAGGAGTAGGCAACGAGCATATCCTCGTCCGCTCTGCGAGAACCGCACATCCCGTACTGACCCAGTCTCAGCCTGCAGGCATGGGGGCAAAGTCCGCACACGTAGGCGTCGCCGTCCCAGGCGTAGTACCTGGACTCGATGCGCTCGGTAGTCTCCATAAGGTATCACCGTCCTGAATCCGTCGTCGACTAACTTCGGCTTTCCGGAGTCGTTGACCATGCCAATAATGGAAAATTCCACTTTGGTCTCGTACAGCCTGTACAGGCGATCTCTATCCGCCGTGAAGACGAGCTCGTATTCTCCTCCCCATCCGAGGAGGAGGTCTGACGCCGGCCTGCCGGATTCAGCGGCCATTTCGTCCACCCACGGTTCGCGGGGGATGAATCCCAGCTCCACGTCGATCCCGACGCCGGACGCTTTGCAGATAGTGTTAAGGGCGGTACCGAGGCCGTCGGAGAGGTCCATGCAGGATGTGACCGCCCCGGATTCAGCCATGGCGATCCCTTCCTCCACCCTTGGAATGGGGACACAGAGGGTTTCCATGGCCTCGGGGGCGTCTATCCCCAGGTCAAGCGAGATGAACGCAGCGGTGGGGCCCCCAAGTGGCCCGGTGACCGCCACCACGTCCCCGGCACAAGCGCCGCCCCTGAGCATGGGGCGTCTATCATCCATGGTCCCGAGGGCGGTCCCGGTGACGATCCCCGGGCCCTGCTTGGTGTCGCCCCCAACGACGGCTGTGCCGCAGAACTCGCAGCATTGGTCGATGCCGCTCATGATGTCGTAGGCCGCCTGCACCTCCAGGTTCTTAGGCAGGGCGATAGACGCGACAAAGCCGGTTGGCCTCGCGCCCATGGCGGCCAGATCGCTGAAGCTGACGGCTGCCGAGTACCATCCGA
>CAZXOR010000156.1:0-2882 GCA_964642395.1 uncultured Methanomassiliicoccales archaeon
GGGAGTATGTATGCATTATTTCATATAATTTTTTATCAGACCATTGGGAGAATGGTCATTCATTCACAGCGGCGACTACTATGCATAAGCATCTACGACGGGTACATGTTCTGCACGGCGGATGAAAGGATCACAGAGAATGTATTCGCCAACGCCAACAACGCCGAGATGTTGGTTTCCAGGCTGTCCCAAGACGACTTCGGCACCCTGTACGTATACGAGGATGGGTGTCGGATTCCGGACATATCGTCTTCGACTAAGTCGAAGACGATATATCCTTGATCGCCAGGGAGATGGCTTCATGGCGGTAATGAACGGCTCAGACTACTTTGAGGCTCTGAGAAAGTACGTCAACAGGACGGACATGTCGGAGTTAATAAAGGTTGACCTACTGGACGAGACCGTATGCAGGTGAATGGCTGGCTCAAAAATATGTTAAAAGTAGGACGGGAAACTTCCCGTCCCTTTTGGCGTCGCCCTTAGGCGATGAAGAGAACCGCTGCCACCAGGCAGATGGTGGACAGCAGTTTGACCAAGACGTGGATCGAGGGACCGGCAGTGTCCTTGAAGGGGTCTCCGACGGTATCTCCGACGACGGCAGCGGCGTGAGAAGGGGATCCCTTTCCGCCGTGGTTGCCCTCTTCGATGTACTTCTTGGCGTTGTCCCAGGCGCCTCCCCCGTTATTGAGGAAGTTGGCCATCAAGATTCCCACGATAGTCCCGACCATGATCAGGGCGCCAACCGCGATGTAGGCGTCAACGTACTCCGAGAGGACGTATCTGTAGGTCAGTCCAAACACGATAGGGACCAGGATGGGCAGAAGGGCGGGAACGACCATGGCCCTCAAAGCGCCACGGGTGGCGATATCTACGCACTTGGCGGTATCGGGCTTAGAGGTGCCTGACATAATATCGGGGTCCTCGCGGAATTGCCTACGAACCTCCTCGATCATCTCGCCTGCGGCTTTGCTGACTGCACGGATAGTAAGGGATGCGAAGAAGAAGACCAGCATCCCTCCAATCAGTCCTCCAACGAAGACTAACGGATCCCCAAGGTTAACGTTCATAACGTCAACGATGGAGTGGTAAACGTCGGTCCTCTCATTGAGCACCTCGGTCACGATCTCGAAGAACGCGGCGAAAAGCAGGAAGGCAGCGAGAGCGGCGGAGGCCATGGCGTATCCTTTGGTCAGGGCCTTAGTGGTATTGCCGGCGGAATCTAGCCTGTCTGTTCTGTTACGGACCTCGTTGGGCTGATTACTCATCTCGGCGATGCCTCCGGCGTTGTCGGTGATGGGCCCAAAGGTGTCCATTGCCAGGATAAACGCGGAGGACCCAAGCATGGCGATGGTCCCAATGGCGGTACCGTACAGTCCGAAGGTGGCGGCCTCGGTGGCGCTGGGGGCCGTAAAGTAGCCAAGCAGGTAGGTGGTGATAATGGCCACGACGATGCACACCACAGGCAGGATGGTGGATTCCATGCCTATGGAAATTCCCTGAATGACGTTGGTAGCGGCCCCGGTCTCAGAGGATTGGGCGATAGATTTCACCGGCTTGTGGTCACCGGTGTAGTATTGTGTGATGAACACAATAGCCAGGCCGAGGGCGATGCCCACAATTCCCGATCCGGCGAACATATACCAATTGTCAATGCCCTCGGACTGCCCGAGTATGAGGTACGTCGATATGAACAAGAATATGACGACCAGGATGATCGTCAGGTAATAGCCAGTGTTCATGGCCTTGATTATATCGGAGGAGTCGTCTTTGAGGCGGACGACGAAAATCCCAATCAAGGAAGCAATGAGACCGAATGCGATGAGTACGAGGGGCAGATATATCCAGTTGAATGCCTGCTCCTCAAGGGCATTGACCACAGCGAGTCCGATGACCATGGACCCGATGATCTCAGCGGCGGTGGACTCGAAAATGTCAGCACCGCGGCCGGCGCAGTCACCAACATTGTCCCCGACCAGATCGGCGATGACGGCGGGGTTCCTGGAGTCGTCCTCAGGGATTCCGGCTTCGACCTTTCCGACGAGGTCTGCGCCAACGTCAGCGGCCTTAGTGTAGATCCCACCTCCGAGCTGGGCGAACAGGGCCGCAAAGGACGCCCCAAAGGCGTACCCGACGACAGAATGGAGAGTGACGGTCATGTCCTCCCTGCACCAGTAATAGTAGGCGAGAAAGACAACAAACAGACCAATGAGGTTGAGGGCGGAGACTGCGATACCGGAGATCGCCCCTCCGCGGAAGGACACCTTGAAGGCGTCGTTCAGGGATGTGCGGGCCGCGCTGACGGTCCTAATGTTGGAGTTGACGGACACTTTCATGCCGATGAACCCGGACAGGATTGAGAAACTGGCTCCAATGAGAAAGGCGATAGCGACTCTGTAGTTCAGGTAATTCGAGAAGCTCTCGGCAAAGCCGACGAGCGCTATTATGATTGCTACGATGATGCTGATGATACCGATCGTCTTGTACTGGCGCTTGAGGTACGCCATTGCACCGGTCTCGATCGCATCGGAGATCTCCTGCATCTCGGAGGTCCCTTTGTCCTTCACCCAAACGTACTTGAAGAAGTACGCCGCGAAGATCACCGCGATGACCGCTGCGACCGGAATCATGAACAATAGAGTTTCTGTTCCGAAGTCTATCATTTTATCGATTCCTTTAGGGACGTGTATTGAACCGTATAGATAAACTAATCGGTCATTCTCTGATATTGTGAAAGGTCTGCCAAAGATACACGAAAGAGAAAATTAACACCGCTATCCACGGTGTTTCCGGGGGCCGCTTGCTCGTTGTTTTAACCATATAGTTCATGAACATAGACAACTCCGAGTTCGCATGCGAACTCGGAGTTGTCGGCTGGACAAACC
>CAZXOR010000157.1:0-2862 GCA_964642395.1 uncultured Methanomassiliicoccales archaeon
ACTTCGGGGACGGTCCCAAGCGCCCACGCCACCCCATAAAGTTGTGGCTCAAGGTCAACGGTCGCAGCGATGAGTACCCGGCCGTGAGCAAGGCCATGGACCGTGCCTTCACTGACTGCGAGACCGAGTTTGTAGACGAAGCTGTACCATTCCCGGGATCTGCTGAGGCCCTAGACGAGCTGAAATCCATGGGCTACAGGGTCGGAATCCTCACGCGCGGGAGTCTGGAGTACGCTACCCTCGCCCTCGGCCCGCTCTTCGAGAGATTCGATGCCGTAATAGGCCGCGACCACAGTGACTACGACAATGCCAAGCCATCGCCCGCCGCCATGAGGGAATTTGCCGTTGAGTTAGGCGTAGAACCTGAGGAGATACTCTACGTGGGCGACAACATAACTGACTGGCAATCCGCCAGGGACGCAGGCGCAAGGTTCGTTGGCGTCAGAACCGGCTCCGGCTCCGACAGGCTTTGGTACGACGCTGACCCGTCCATTCCCGTGATCGATTACGCCGGGGATGTTGTAATGTTGCTCCGCTGATGGCAATGAGTTCTCGAGGACCAATGGGGACACGATCATGTCAGTCGACTCGTCCCGTTTTTGATCAGAAGTAATAGGTTTGTGTAAATGGTTTATTAAACCGCACGATCACTCAGTTCCGTCGCCCAGCTTGTGGACGCGGTCTAGCACCTTCATGTGTTCAAGGTCGTCGTACCTGAACCTCTCAAGGTTGTAGGCGAAGGTCTTATCGACGGGCACGATTTTCTTGACAACCTGGATGAGAAAACTCCCGAAGGACATCAGGCCCTTATTCATGTCGATTCCGAACCTGGTCAACCCGCAAACCAGGTGTCCGGGATTCACCACGTCATGGGGGTCCAGGACGGTCTTGATCTCTCTCTCCATGGACGCGGTGGCGGCGTTGTGGATCACGTCAGTGTTCCAAGCGAAGAACACACCGAACCCGGTGGTCCTACCCCCATACCTCATGGCAACGTCACTCAGGTAGAAGTTGAACCCGAAGGACAGCATACCGGTGATCAACTCGTCATCCTTGAAGTAGTAAGGCATGAAGAGTGCGGTATTCCTGTCCACCAGGACCCCGATGATCCCTCCAGGCTCCATCTTCATTTCCTCAAAGCTCTTGTAGCAGTCGTCGGTGAAGGTTCCCCAGTGCACCGTGGGGACGATGACCTCAGCGGGGATCTCCCCTACACCGATCCTCCTGGCCCTGAACTCGTAGCACCTCTCTTCCCACTCGTGTTCGGCGATCTCGGAAGCAATCTTCCTTCCGCCGGCCTTCTCGGCCATGGCGTCTACGGCAGTTTCTTCGAGATCGTTATGCCTTTCGTCGCCTTGGAGGGTGACCAGCCAGAGGTTTTTCACGTCTGGTGCATGGCAGCCGGCTTTGTGCTGGTTCTTGAAGTGTAGGTAATCAGACCAGGCCACATGCAAGGGCCTAACAGATGCATTGTGGACTAGGTCCTGCATGGGGCCGTTCATGTCCTTAAGGGTGTCAAACTCGTAGGCGAGGCACCTGATCTGCCCCAATGGGTAGATTCTGAAGGTCATGGTCCCGATGACGCCGAGGGTTCCCTCTGCACCAGAGAAGAACTGGTTCAGGTTGAAAGATGCTCTGTAGGAGCCGGTCTCACTGTAACCGGTGTTTACGATGGACCCGTCGTCGACGATGATCTCGGCATTCAGCACGTTCTCCCTGGCGGAGCCGTACTTGTAAGAGCCGATCCCCATACCGTTGGTGGAATACCATGCCCCGATGGTCCCGGAGGGGAAGGACGAGGGGTACGATCCGATGATGTATCCCTCCTTCATGCAGGCCTCTAGGAGGTTTTTCCATGTACATCCTCCCTGGACCTTGACGTACAAGCTCTCCTTGTTGATCTCAACCACGTGCCTCATTTTGGAGGATATGTCGAGCAGGATGCCTGCGTTGGTGGGCATGCACCCGCCCAGACCCCAAGACGCGTTGCCTCTGGGGGTGACGGCAATGCCATTCTCGTAAGCCAGTGCCATGATTCTGGAGATCTGCTCCACGGTCTCTGGCCTGACAATGACGTCGGGAATGTTCTTGAAAGCTAGCCCGGCTTCTTTGGGGAGGGGCGCCATGTCGTGGCTGTACAGGACCTTGTCCATGCCGCTGACGCTGACGTTCACGTCGCCCACGATGGCCTTTAGCTTCTCAATAATGGCAGGAGTGACCTCCCTGGGCAGCTTGACTTCGTCTACGGTCCTACCGAGGTAGGCGTCCTCGATCCTCCTTATGAACCTTTTGGTGGCCTCGTCGCGGTATCTGCTGGGGCACCTGGTGCTAGACCTCCCGCCGTACTCCTCGGCCTTGTTGGCGGCGGCGTTGATGTCGCCCTCGGAGACCTCCCCGGCGAGTTTTATGGCAACGGTGCTGCGGTCGGGGACGTTTCCAGCGATGGCAAAGTTGGCGATGTCCCTGCAGGCGTCCATGAACGCGGCGACATTCTTCATGGGGACGTACATGGTGGGGGCGTCAGGATCCATGCAGGCCCCGGTGTCGATCCCGTCGAAGAGCTTATCGGCAACCTCCTGTTCCAGCTTGGCAACGCCGGTCTCGGCCATCATGGCGTCGGTCATCTCGATGTCGATGTTCACAAACTCTTCCTCGCCTTGGAAGGCCATGACGGTCCTCATTCCGTTAAATGAGATATGCAGGGGTTTGAGGGAGGGGTGCTGAGCAATCTGTGTCCAGACCTCCTGCATTTTGGCGGTGTCGGGGCACTCGTAGGCGATGGCCTTGGTGACCATGAGGGGAGCCAACTTGAAGGTGACCTCGGTGATGATGGCGAGCCTTCCGTAGGAGGCGGCCAGGGTC
>CAZXOR010000158.1:0-2851 GCA_964642395.1 uncultured Methanomassiliicoccales archaeon
CGTTCAGCAACGGCATCATCTTGCCAATCATCGTCTTGTCGGACTCGTCCAATACTATTTCCCTGTAGGTTATTGTCATGGGGAGTATGTTTGCGTTATTTCACATATTATTTTTTTATCAGATCTTTAGACCAAACCGGGCAAATTAGAATTGTTGTAGGAAGGCGGCGCTTGATTTTGGAATGTGGAGCATCCTCACCTAAGCGTCAACTTCTTACAACAATTTTGATTTGACTGGTTTGGTTTAAATTCATGAACTTACCTTTTCAGCCTTAAGTCATATAGAGCCGTTTCTGAGACCGCAGACTTATGTGTTACGTTTTTGTACCTTTACCGTGGTTCCGCAACCATGTTCCTGACGGTCTCCCTCGACCTAACTATGACACACGATGTGGAGGCGCTCGCCGCCAAGACCGAAATGACATTGGCGGAGTATGTCATCAGGGTCGTGGCAGAGGCCATCGAAGATGTCCGTGATTACGATAGGTGTGCCGATTCTATTGACGGATATGAGCAGAACCCGGTATTATACAATCACAACGAGGTCATAGGGAGTTCAAATCGCGTCGACCTGCAGATCCACCATATCGTCGAGGCTCCGAAGAATCGACACAGACCAGTGATGTAATGCCGACATCCAATTCAATGTCAAACATCGAAGTAATGACAATCGCTGATCGGTCCGCTTCGCTGTCTGTTTCGGTCTTGTTCTAAAGGAGACAAGTAAAAGGTAGAATTCATAGGTCTCATCATGGGAAGTTCGGATGGATGTATACGCCAATATTATATAGTCAGTGAGCGGAT
The DNA here is from genome assembly GCA_964642395.1 of uncultured Methanomassiliicoccales archaeon. Classification (GTDB taxonomy): domain Archaea; phylum Thermoplasmatota; class Thermoplasmata; order Methanomassiliicoccales; family Methanomethylophilaceae; genus Methanoprimaticola. The sequence goes on from CAZXOR010000158.1 coordinate 805, forward strand.
GGACCAACGATAAAGAGATACTCCATTAGGAAGACCGCGCCCCGGTCGGCGTTCACCAGTTCGGGCGACATACGGGGTGACGCCCTCGAACCACGAGACGATAGTGGATTTAGAGGATCTGGTCGTTAGGTTAGATGATCTCACCGCAGTTGACGTCATAAACTTTAGCGTCAGAAGAGGTGATATTTTTGAGTTCCTGGGTCTGAACGGAGACAGGGAGACCACCACTATCCGCAACATCACGACCATCCAGCGCCCTACATCTGACAGGGTGTCCATTAGCGACCATGAGATATCCAAAGAGTATCTGGAGGCCCGGTGGCTGATCAGCATCGTTTAGCAGCACATCGGCCTGAACAAATACCTCACGATCAGGCAGACATCTGTCACTACGTTCTTCTCTACAAGATTTCGAAGTCCGAGATGACCGACAGAATTCGGGAAGCGTTGAACCTCCTGGGGATGGAGGATCATATGGACCGCAAGGTGCAGGACCTGTCGGAAAGGTGGAAGAAGAAGGCGTCCACAGTGTGCGCGATAGTCCCCGCGCTGCTGGTGCTGGACGAGCCCATCGCTGGCCTGGATCCGCGCTCTGGCATACCCTGTGGAAGCTGATCAGGATACCCCCAGTCAAGTAGACCACGATCTTCTTCACCACGCACTATATCGAGGAGGTCAAAGTCCTCGGTAACCTCGTTGGCGTCATCGACAACGATCGTCTGGTGGCGATCGGTACTGTTAATGAGCTTAGGAACGCCATAGGGAGGGTGGTGGTAAACGTCACCGATGACTCCGACAAAACCACCATGACACACCATCCTGACAGGGACGCGACCCGGGCCTTTGTCGAGGGCACAGACCCGGGTACGTGAGCATCAGGAAGACCACCTTGGAAAATGTCTTCCTGGAGATTATCGACGGCGATAGAGGGCGGCTGCAGTGAACCACCTACTGGAGTCCTGGACGAGAGCTACAGAATCGCCTGGGGCGATCTGATATACGTCAAAGAGAATCTCGTGGAGATACTGCTCATTAGCTTAATATGGCCACTGTTGTACCTCTTGGCCTTCGGGTTCGGCCTCGCTAGCAGCATGTCCTAGGGGAGCGATAGCTACCTAGCGTTATCATCCCTGGTATCATCTCGTTCACGACGCTATTGGCCACTTTCAGCACCGTGTCCATGACGATCCTGATCCAAAGACTGTTCTACATGAACTTCGAAGAGCTCCTGCTGTACCCGATACATACTCGTCGATCATCTTGGGTAAAGTGCTCCGGGGCATGATACGCGTGCTGCTGAGTTGCATCGTCATATGGCTATGGACCACCTCATCTCCCCTGACGTCGCCCTCTCGGTATCCGCGATTGCCATGGTCCTGGTGACTGATCTGATGTTCTCCATGTTCGGAATGCTGGTGAACAAATCCCAAACGCTTACCCTGTTCTCAAGACTGACGATAGTGTCCATGACGTTCCTGTGCAGCACGCTGTTTGACATCGACGCCCTCCCGTTCGCCGCCACCATGACGGTCTACCTACTTCCACTGACTCACGTCAGCAATATCATACGTGGGCTCATGCTAGACACCGGCGTCCTCCCAGACTCCGTCTTGATCATGGCCGCATACATGGTTCTGTTCTTCGCCGTGTACTGGTGGATGATAAAGACCAACAGGTGCTGATCCGTCAGACGGTCATGTTCCGTGTTGAACATGAAAATCGACAGTCTGCTCGAAGGGGTATCGCGGAAAGCGCGTCTGCGACGTGCCTACGTTCGAGAGGATTAAAAATCACCGAGGGATACCGTGAGCTGGATGCCCTCTAATGAAGTCGCTAGGGAAGACGTCGCTCCCAAGAAGAAGACGGCGACGGCCGTAAAGTTGGCTCGCAAGCAGCAAGAGATTTCCATCACGGAGTTCTTCGAGAAGAACAAGCAGATCCTCGGGTTCGACTCCCGATCCAAATCTTTGCTCATGGGGATCAAGGAGGCCGTGGACAATTCGCTGGACGCATGCGAGGAGGCCGGGTTTCTCCCGGACGTCGTCGT
>CAZXOR010000159.1:0-2843 GCA_964642395.1 uncultured Methanomassiliicoccales archaeon
GCCTGAATCGCCCCCGAAGAAAAGGAGGAAGCCAAAGAGGGTGCCCGAGGAGCCGGAGGTCAAGATGTCCCTCGGACATCTAAAAAAAGCGCCTTAAGATGAGAGCTTAATATTGTAACAAGGGAAATTTCTGATTTAAGGATGATACTAGGTAACCGGCGTGCTCGGTTTCGAGTCGCCAACAAATCTGTCACCTATCATCAACTTTAATTGCGCAGTCTAAAGCGCGGGTGCGCGGGCGTGCATATCTATCTAATTCAAGTTTATTAGAAAAAATCTAGAATTTTATTCAAAATTTATTGTATATAGTTTATAACCAAAAATATCGAAAAAAATCTAATTAATTAAATGTCTAGATGCCGATTACATTCTGTGCTCCGCAAAAAGATGTATAGAATACTCATGGAACAGGAAGGAGAGGAGCAGTCGTAAATGCCTTCTTGTCAAGAGTCAGAGACAAATTGGAAAGACCTTTATTATACAACGTTTTGGCAAGGATAACTATGACACCATGATGTACACGAATTTGTCCTTGGATCCCGGCATGAGGAATGCATTCAGCGAGAGTTCGACGGACGAAATCATCAACGCAGTCAAATTCCAGTGCGAGCTCACCGTATTCGATTCCAGAGGACGCTCATCATCCTTGATGAGACACAGTCGTGCCTGCATGCCCGTACCTCCTTCAAGATGTTCACTCAAAGCAAAACCCATTACAATGTCATAGCGTCCAGATCGCTATTGGGAATCGTCAACCCGAAGAAGAGAAAGGCTACAAGCAGGCAGGGAACAAGCGGATCCGATGAAAGCACACGATCACTGATGAAGAGAGCTTCAAGAGGGTTCTGAAGAACGATGAGATGAAGAATGAGTCCGTCAGCATACTTCCCATGAGTTATGAGGAGCACCTCACCATATACTCACTTGATTTCGAGGAGTTCCTCTGGGCCAGGAATGTCCCGCAGGAAAGTGTTGATAAGGTCAAGGACTGCATCCACAGGCACCACCCTCTGAATGACTTCCTCATGAAGGAGATGAATCGCCATTTCAAAGACTATATGATCGTCGGTGGGATGCCTGAGGCCGTTCAGGTATTCGTAGATAAGGACGGCGACTACATGGTTTCAGGGAGGCGTTTAGAGACACGATCTTCACCTGTTTCATGGATTTCAAGAATTATTCGCACTCGATTAAGGAGGAGAGAGTCAAGGACTGCTTCTTCTTCATCCCGGTGATATTATCCCAGTTTAATAAGAAGTTCATGTTCGCGAGGATCTGGAGGGGAGACGGCGTTACGCTGACGCACTTCTTTTACGACAACAGCCTCATGTGGCTCCAAACAGGTCGGCTACGCGGTGTTTTACTTCAACATGAGGAACCTGGCCCATCCAATCGAGAAATACGTTAACCATGACTCGTTCAAGGTGTACATGTTTGACACGGGGATGCTGAACAGCTTGCTGGGATCGAGTCGATATGGGCTACCTACTCCTGGGAGACTGGGTATAACATGGGCACCATCGGAGAATGCCGTCGCCAAGGAGTTCAGAAAGTGCGAGGTCCGCCTAAGATACTACGGGTGTTCCAACAACGCGAAATGTTGCAGGATGGAGCTGGACTTCATTTGAAGTCAGGGCATAACATAATGGCCGTGAAAGTGAAGTCCGGTAGGGACAAGAGGCGCCGTCCCTCGGGAAGGTGAGGAGCATGTTCGGGCAGGTGAACCGCAGGATCGTCCTGACGAGGTGCAACGTCTACACGGACAAGGACGGGATGGAGCACTACCCGCTGTTCGCAGCATGCTTTACCGACGAGCTCGCGGCTGACTGGAACGGTCCGGAATTCGCGGCGTTCAACGAGTGAGATGCAGATCTCAGAGGGAATGACCCAACGGCCCCTTCCTACCGGAGCTGTCGGCATGGGTTTTCACTACTTAATCAGGACGAGCACGTTGCCAACCTGGACAGTCTTTACAGCTTCCCCGTCGAGCATCAGGCGCCTGTCCAGCTCGAAGAACTCGGCTTCGACGGAGACCTTCTCCCCGTCAACGTCGATCTCGATGACGCCCTGAGCTAGCTTAGATGCGGCCTCTACGGGGTCCATCGCCGCAACGGCGGACACGATGGCTTTAGCCTGGGCCTTGAAGGCGGGCCCTAGCTTAGCGTGGACGGGTTTGACGCCGACGACCTGCTCGGTGAGCTCGGCCTCTGGAGCGATGACAACGTCCTTCGCTTTGGTGGTGACCGCGATGTCCTCTCTGGCGGGCTCCAACATCTGGGCGTCTGCACCGATCAGTTCTACCATGAAAAGCTCGGCGTTCAGGGGGATCTTTTTCTCGGACTTCCAGGAACGGACCGCCGCCAGCACGTCAGATAACAGCTCGCCGACCCTCTCTACATCCTCGTCCACGAGAATTGGCTCCGGCCAGGCGGTCAGGTGGATGGACCTGCTCCCGTCGATGGCCCTGAACTTGTTTTGGTAGACTTCCTCGGTGACATGGGGCATGAACGGGGCCAACATCTTCAAGCTGCCCAGGATGACGTTGTACAGGGTCCACCTAACGGCGTCGTCAGACCTGCCCTTGACCATCTCCACATAATTGTCGGCAAACTCGTGCCAGATGAAACCTTCAACTTCCTTTATGGCCTTGTCTAACTGGTAGACCTCGAAGTATCTGGTAACGGCCTCTACTACCCTGGAGTATTTGGACAGGATCCACCTGTCGGAGATCCTCAGCTCCGGCATCTTCGCCGGGATGTTGGCCAGGTACATACCGGCGAATTGGCCGATGTTGAAGACCTTGTTGCACAGCTTGCTGCCGCGGATGACGTCCTTCTCCCTGA
>CAZXOR010000160.1:0-2825 GCA_964642395.1 uncultured Methanomassiliicoccales archaeon
AGTACTCCGCCTACACCACCCTGGAGACCATGATGGACAAGATGGACGCCCAGCTTATGCTCGGGAAAAAGATCCGCGCGGTGGACGAACAAGACGTGGCCAGGCGCGTGCTGAACAAGCACTTCCTGCCGGACATGATCGGGAACCTCAGATCGTTCTCCACCCAGACCGTCAGGTGTACTAAGTGCGGTGAGAAGTACCGCAGGATGCCCCTGGTTGGGAAGTGCACCAAGTGCGGCAACGCCCTGACCCTCACGGTTCATGAGGCTAGCGTGAAGAAATACTTGGAGATCTCCAAGGTCATCGGTGAGAAGTACGGCCTGGACACCTACACCCGCGAGAGGGTGGAGATTCTGGAGATGAGTATGAACTCTGTGTTCAACAACGACAAGGTCAGGAAATGCAAGCTGTCCGACTTCTTCTGAGACAGCTCACTGGCCCTTCGTCAACGTCATATACATGTTAACTATAGCGTCCAGCTGCATGTCGTGGGCCTTGACAACGATCTTGGTGTCGAATCACCCAGTGCTCACAAGTTACGTTGGCAACGGCCATGATGACGTCGGAGAACCTGCCGGAGAGCAGCCTGAAGAATTTGCGTAGTCCTTAAGGAACGCCCCGGGATCATTGCGGATCTTCGCCGGTTCGAGGGAGTCCACCCTAGACCTCATGTCCTCAAAGACCCTAACCGCCTCGTCGCAGATGTCAATAAGGTCCTGCAGGTCTGTGTACACCGAGAAGGAATTAATCACCATGAACATGTACTCGTTGGCAGTGTTCATCAGCTCCCTCTGGTAGCTTAAATGCGTGGAGTGCTCCACCAAGCCTGCGAGGATGTCCGTGACCAGGTCCCTGTCGTCAAGCAAGAGGGCCAGGTCCGTGACCACCGAGCGACACTGCGTCCCGGCCCTGGACCGACCTAATGATGGCCCCGACGCACTCGGAGAGCATCTCCCGGTAGGTCTCGTCATCGATTTCCAGGCCGCCTTTGACAGTCTCGATCCACTTCGACACTGTTTTGGAGAAGTCGTCATTTTGTCCTGCCTTGGAGACCATGGCCCGCCGCTCCTGCCATCATAGAGAATGACGGCTGCGGTGATGTCTGCGGGGACGCCCCCTGTGCTAGAAGTACTCTCCGCACTTCTCGCAGAACTCGGAATTTTTGGATAATATGTAGCCGCAGGCAGAACAGGTCCTCATGGTTGCGGAAATGCTCCGGCATATATACCTGTGCGCCAGGAACCTGCGTCGGCTCCGAACTCAGGACCTGGGGCCGGCGAGGTACACCTTCTCGAAGCCTTTTAGATAGGTTCCACTGATATGCTTTAGGAGCCTGGAGGACACGGCACCACCCGCGGTGGAATGAGTGCTCAGGAAGAACACGTTCTCGACCAACCCAGCATAGGTCCTCTTTTCGGTGGAGGCCCATTCGGCGGCAACCCTGTCCAGCCGGTCCGACGGTGTGCTCTCGACGATGTCCAATACGGTGTCAAGGATCCTTTCAGTGAAGGCGTTGTAGGAATTGATCCGCTCCAGCGGCTCGGGGCCCTTGGCGTACAACGCATCCACAAAACCTATCATCCTGTTGATCATGGCGCCGAGGGCATCGTTGGCGGCAGAGCACACGCGCTGCATGTCACGGATATTGGTGTACAGAAAGAAGGTATCCACAAAGAGGTGCATGTAGCAGTTGGCCAATCCTAGGACACCGTTCTGAATCGTGCAGACACCCAGGCTACCCGCGAGCCGGGACATGATGTCGGAAAGAAGCTCCCTCCCAGAGATCACCCTTGCTATCTGGACCATCCCCGCCCTACGGTACTCCTCGTGCTGGATGGCCACGCCCAGCATGCAGCTGGTGATTGAGTCAGTGATTCTGCCGTAGAGGACGCCGTCGACTTCCCTCCCAGTGGAGATGGCATCTTTCAGCGAGGTCACTCCCTCCAGGAACCTGCCCGTGTTCAGCAGGGACAGCCCACACTCCAGGGGGTCACTCGGGAATGGTTCTGTCGACAGCCCTGGCTGACGAATGGTGCTAAAGTAGGCCCCACAGCAGTGGCAGAAATCCATCTAGTCGTCGGCGAATGCACCGCATGACGAGCATTTCCTCATGGCACGCCCAATGGCGTCACTGGAGATAATGGTTAGTCTCAGTAAAAGATGGGGGTTCCGCCCATCACGGGGGAGAGGCGGTGGAATGGTTTGTCAGAGGGACTTGAGCTGAGCCTTAAAGTCCTTCGCCTCGTCGGCCAGGACTTCCAGAGCCTTGTCAAGCGTCTGCTGGGCGGTGAGAGATCCGTCGGTCTCAAACTTGAACAGGAAGTTGCTGTCGTCAGCTGTGATCCTGATGCCGCCGCGGTCTCCCACATGCTGCTCGCAGGTCCTGCAGAGATTGCAGTCCAAGGGGTTCTTCGCGACTAGCTTTCCGTTCCCGATCTCGAAAACTTTCTTCAAGCAGAGGGCTGCACACTCGAGGAGGTCCTCATCATCAGCTCTCTTTGGATTAATCTCAATCCTGGGCATGTACTTGTAGCCAACGCCGTTGGCGACCTGCCACTTGACGTGCTTCCTTGCGGTACCCATGACGGCGGTGGCGTAGATGAGCATGGCCTGACCATCGGTGAGTTCCACGATTGGGACGAACTCGTCCTTGACCCTGAAGTCGAGGTTTCCGAGGGGCTCAAGGTCCCCAGACAGCACCGTGCACGGCCCGATCTTGTTTAGGCTGTACATGATGGTGCAGTTGGGACATCCCTCTCCGTCACAGGAGCACTCGCTTTGCGGTACGAAGAGTGCAAGGTCGGTGGGCACGGGGACCATTCCCA